>JAVLCL010000176.1:0-6789 GCA_031580825.1 Halothece sp. Uz-M2-17 | reverse complement strand
TAGTTGGTGAACGTCATAAAACGATAAACCCGTTGTTGGTTCATCAATTAAATATAAGGTTTTTCCGGTTGCGCGTCGGGATAACTCTGTTGCGAGTTTGATCCGTTGGGCTTCTCCACCCGATAACGTTGGTGCCGGTTGTCCGAGGGGAATATAGCCTAAGCCCACATCAACCAAGGTTTGCAAGCGAGTAGCTGCGCGAGGGATATTTTCAAAGACGCTTAAGGCTTCTTCTACGGTCATATTGAGGACATCCGCAATGGAGTAACCTTTATATTTTACTTGTAAGGTTTCGCGGTTATATCTTGCCCCTTTACAGACTTCACATTCCACATAAACGTTGGGGAGGAAGTTCATTTCAATGACATTTACCCCCTGTCCATTACAGGCTTCGCAGCGTCCCCCTTTGACATTAAAGGAAAAGCGTCCTGCTTTGTAGCCTCTTGCTTTCGCTTCTACGGTTTCCGTAAAAACAGCGCGAATAGGATCAAATGCGCCGGTATAAGTGGCAGGGTTAGACCGTGGCGTGCGACCAATCGGGGATTGATCAATGACAATCACTTTATCCACTGCATCGAGTCCTTTCAGTTGTCCCAGTCCTTTCGGAAAGGGGATTTTATAGCCTAAGCGATGTTGGAGGGCAGGATGTAACAGTTCATTGATTAAGGTTGACTTCCCCGAACCAGAAACCCCGGTTACACAGACAAATTTTCCAAGGGGAATCTCAACATCAATATGTTTTAAGTTATTGGCATAGGCATCAATTAAAGATAAAGATTTACCATTGCCTTTGCGTCTTTCTTCTGGGGTAGCGATAATTCGTCTTTGCGCTAAATAATCGCCAGTAACTGAGGTTTTACTATCTGTAATCGCTTTTAAGTCCCCTTGGGCGACAATATTTCCCCCATGAATCCCGGCACCCGGTCCAATATCCACCAGTTGATCCGCGCTGCGGATGGTTTCCTCATCATGTTCGACAACAATTAAAGTATTCCCTAAATCTCGTAATTTTTTCAGGGTTTCTAAGAGTCGTCCGTTATCCCGTTGGTGTAAACCAATACTCGGTTCATCTAATACATAAAGAACACCGGTTAATCCCGATCCGATTTGGGTTGCGAGGCGAATCCGTTGCGCTTCCCCACCCGATAAAGTCATTGCAGGACGATCGAGCGTGAGATAATCTAAACCAACATCAAGCAAGAATTGTAACCGTGCTTGGATTTCTTTTAAGGCAAGTTCCCCAATTTTCGCTTGTTTGGAGGAAAGTTTCAGGGTATGAATGCGGTTTAAACATTCGGTAATCGCAACGCTAGTGAGTTGAATAATATTGTATTGTCCTAACCTAACAGAGAGAGAGGCGGGTTTGAGTCGTTTTCCCCCACAGACTTCACAGGTTTGATCGACGCGATATTGTTCCAGTTTTTGCCGATAGGTTTCAGAAGCACTTTCTAACGCCCGTTCTAAACCGGAAATAACGCCATAATACGGCTTATGATAGCCTCTGGGTTGATCGCCTCTGGCATCTTCGTAGATAAAGATCGGTTCATCGGTTCCATGTAAGATAATCTCTTGCTGTTCGGGAGTCAGTTTTTCCCATGGGGTTTGTAGTTCAAAGCCATAAGCCTGACCAAGGCTATAAAGGAGAGAAAGATAGTAACTGTTGTCTTTGTCTGACCAGGGCGCGATCGCGCTGTAAACCGGTTGTTTAGGGTTAGGAACGATTAATTCTGGGGAAAACCGCCGCAGTCGTCCAATGCCATGACAATGGGAACACGCGCCATAAGGAGAATTAAAAGAAAATAAACGGGGAGAGAGTTCTTCAATCACCGCACCATGTTCGGGACAAGCAAAGTTTTCCGAAAAGATGATTTCTGCGGGTAAATCGCTTTCTGCTTCTTCTGGCGGATTTCGCTTGATAATTTCAATCAGGGCAATACCACTAGAACGCTGTAAACAGGTGGCAAGAGAATCGGCTAAACGTTCTTCAATCCCTTCTTTTTTCACTAGCCGATCCACAACAACTTCAATGGTATGCTGTTTATTTTTGCTGAGTTTAATTTTGTCGGATAATTCTTGAATCGTTCCGTCAATCCTGACGCGCACAAACCCTTCACTGGCGAGACTCGACAGCAGTTGTTGGTGGGTTCCCTTTTGACCGCGAACCACTGGGGCTAAAATTTGAAAGCGGGTGCGATCTGGAAGCGTCATGATTTGATCACACATTTGATCAACCGTTTGCGGAGAAATCGCGCGATCGCAGTGAGGACAATGAGGTTCTCCCGCCCGTCCAAACAGTAACCGCAGATAGTCATAGATTTCGGTTACCGTTCCCACTGTTGACCTAGGGTTGTGAGAGGTGGATTTTTGATCAATGGAAATGGCAGGACTTAAGCCTTCAATGGCATCCACATCCGGCTTATCCACTTGTCCCAAAAACTGTCGGGCATAGGCACTTAACGATTCCACGTAGCGTCGTTGTCCTTCTGCAAAGATCGTGTCAAATGCTAGTGATGACTTACCCGATCCGGAAACACCAGTAAATACAATCAGACGATCGCGCGGTAATTCTAAATCAACATTGTTGAGATTATGTTGTCTTGCACCACGAATGCGAATACGAGAAGAGGACGGATCAGACATAAGCGTTGCTGAGTTAGGCAATGATTATCAGGATAGCTTATCTATAGCACTACAAACTTCAGTTAGGACATTCCACAATCTTGAAACTCAGCTAGATTTTATTGTACGGTTGTCTATTGCCCAGCGTGCGTTAACCTTCTCACCGGGATGCTAAGCAATACTGTCTTCTGATAAAATTAGTAAGCCAAATTAGTGCTGCTAGCATTAGGTATTTTAGTGAATGTGCTAGCCACTTAAAAATCTATACGAGTTCAATCTCATCACTCTGGATAGTTACAGTTTTTTTTTTGACAATGCAAATTCCTTATTGGTCTCAAGACTACGAAACAGGTTTCCCAAAAATTGATCAACAACACCAACATATGTTTAAGTTAGTCGGTGATCTCCAAGAAGCCATGGTGCGACAATCCAATGTTGAAACGTTACAAACCCTGTTGGAACAACTGCTGAAGGATACCATTGATCACTTCACCCTTGAGGAAGACTTGATGCAAGAGCATGATTATCCCGCTTACAACGAACATAAACAAATTCATGACCGTCTCACTCAAAAAATTAAGAAAGTTCTTGATCGGCTTGAAGCCCAAGAAGATCCGGCTTTAGTGAATAGTGAATTGTCTCATTTTCTTCATCAATGGCTCGTACATCATATTCAAGGGCAAGACCGTAAAATGATTCAATTTTTCCGAGAAAGAAATATTGTTGAGGGGACACCAGCGGTTATTTCTCACTGATTTCTGTTCATGATGGCTTTAATTTTTGATGTGGATGGGACACTGGCTGAAACCGAACGAGATGGTCATCGCGTCGCCTTTAATCAGGCGTTTGCAGAAGCGGGATTCAATTGGTATTGGTCAGAGGCTTTTTATGGAGAGTTATTATCTATTTCTGGAGGGAAAGAACGGATTCGCTATTTCATTAACCATTATCTCTCCGATGATACGCCTCGTAAAAATCTTGATCAGTTGATTCAACAACTGCACAAGAGAAAAAACGATTATTATCGTCAATTATTACAAGATGGTCAAATTCCCTTACGCCCTGGGGTGAAACGACTGATCACAGAAGCCCATGAAGCAGAAATTCCCCTAGCCATTGCAACCACAAGCTCTCTCGAAAATACGATCGCGCTGCTGGAAACTCATTTGGGCACTGAGGCTTATTTTAGCGCGATCGCTGCGGGTGATGTTGTTCCTCAGAAAAAACCTGCCCCAGATATTTACTACTATGTCTTAGAACAATTAAACCTGAGTCCTGCTGATACTCTCGTTTTTGAAGATTCACAAGCAGGATTAACAGCAGCAACCCAAGCCAATTTAAAAACCGTAATTACGGTTAATGATTATACGGCTGACCAAGATTTTACGGATGCTATTTTGGTTTTAAGTAATTTAGGAGAACCGGAGCAGCCTTTTACGATTTATTCCGATCAGGGTCCGGTTCATGAGACGTACTTTAACCTGCACTTAGCCCAATCTCTCCTCTATTCTGATTAAGATACAGACATGGAGAAACTTGTCTGATTCGGACTTAAACGAAAGTTGGAATAAGTTCCTTGGTTAATTGTTGGCTGATTTTTGTCTTTCAAATTAGACTTTCCTTGCTGGTATTTTTTAATAATAGAGTTGACATAACTTGGGGCGAGTGAGTTTTGATTAATCAATTCGTTAGCTCCCGCATAAAGAATATTTTGAGCCTCTTTATTAGGAATCGGATGTTTGGTATAGAAAATAATAGGTACCGGTTGTAGTAACTCAATACGACGGATAATGGTACAAAACTCGGTTGGTTTAATAATCTCCATATCGTAACTCGCAAAAATGATTTTGGGGCGACCCAAGGGATTATTAACAATTTTATAAAGCGCATTTAAACCATCACTGACCGCTTCAAATTTATACCCTTGTCGTTGCGCGATCGCGCTTAATAGAGACTGATTTTTACGACTGGAATCAATCGCAAATAAGAAAGACTCTTCTTGTGGTTTTTCCGAGAGAGTAAAGGTGGAATACTTTTGCTTCTCAGAATTATAAACGGATAAATCCTTAATTTTATTAAAATTAATTAAGCCTTCCTTATAATAAGGAGCAATTGCAGAAGCAATGGTAAAAAAGTCACTATTCTTTTTGAACTTAAAAGCTAAATCTCGCAGAGAAGTTTTTCCCTGCAAACCTTTTGCCATATTTTGATAAACTTTTGGAGACACTCGACGTTGCAGTTGTTCCGGTTCTAAAAGCAAGGGGGCTTCGTTCGGGGAAACTTGAGATAAGCCTAATCTGATCCATTTTTTCCAGTGTTGATAGGTGGTTTCTTGTAAGCGTTTGATATTCGGAAAGAGGCTATAAGGTAAACGGTAGTAACGGTCAGGAGTCACCCCTTCTTGCACTTCTAAATCCATACCGTCACCAATCCCTGTTAACTGAGAGAGTGAAATTAACGTTTGAGGACAACCCAGATATTGATAAATTGAAGCTTCAAACGCCTGAACAACGTCAAATAAAACCTCTTTTAAAGTCCCATTAACAATAGTCTGTACCTGTTCAATAGCAAGACTATTACTCTCACTCTGAATCCTCAATTCTGTACAGTCCCAGCATTCCGCATTCCAATCTAAGTGATCAAGATTTGGTAATTTTCCCGTTGCAGCATAAAATTGTCTCCGCCACCGTCGTAAGGGATAACTCCCCCCACTAGCCCAGGTTAAATTCCCTAATAAAAAGTAAAAACTCCATTCTTCTCCTTTCGTGCTGGAAACCTTAATTTTTCCTGTAAATTTTTGTAAGTGATAAAAAATCAAGTGGCGAAAAATACGGTTACAGGTTAAACGTTGTTCAGATCGGTTTGGCATCTCAAAATTTTCCCAGTTACTTGTCATCGCTTATCTTAGTCAACTCTTGAGAATTACAGAGTTAAAGAGGGATTTGATATTTTCTTTTCTAATCCGTAAAATACTGGAGAGCGTCATCAGCGTGCTCTCTGAAAATGACAGTTAAACATTCATTCATGAATGAAGTGGCTTAAAGTTGCTAACGGGATGAGAATCAAATTGATTGTTTGACCCATCCAGATTATCGCTATGCTGTCTTTTCAATTCGTTGTATCTTGTAGTATAGGACACATGATGAAACAAATTAAGTCATATTCATGTAACTTAACACCTGCGTGGGTAACATCATAACAGAATTTACTGAGATGTGCTTCACTTTAATTCATGAATAGTTAATAATTACTACTAAAGATGTTCATCATAATCTAATATTTTCAATATTTTACCTAAGCATTCTGTGGGATCAAGACTTTAAATCAGGGAATATCAACTGCTAATAAGGATCTGGTATCCTCTCAATAGTATTTTGGTGGATTTTTCTGAACCGAATGCGGTTCAACAAGTAGTAATGACTCAAATCGAAACTCAAACCCTGACAGTTAACACTCAAGAATGGTTTTATCGTCAAGCAATCCCAAGAAATGAAACAACCGATCTCCCCATTGTTTTCTTACATGGGCTACTGGCTCATAGCTATTGTTGGCGAATCTTATTAGAAGATATTGCTGAGGCTGGACTCACTGCTTACGCACCAGACTGGTTAGGAGAGGGGTCATCGGGGAAACCCTCACAACAAGACTTTTCTTATCAACCATCCGCATTCATAACAGCCCTAGAAGCCTTCTTGGCTGAGTTAAATCTGTCTCGGTTTCATTTAGTCGTACAAGGCTTTGTGGGTTCCGTTGGCTTGCAATATGCCTTTCGTCATCCAGAACAAATTGAACGTTTAGTCATTTTGAATACCCCTTTAGGTTCTTCCGTGCGTCTCCCTTGGCTGATGCGTCGTTGGGGAATTCCGCTCATGGGAGAAATGTTAACGCAAGATCCCTTACTGGTGGATCGCACTTTAGAAACAGGGAGTGGTTATGTCATCTCTGATGAAAATTTAGGGATTTATCGCAAACCGTTCTTACAAAACTCACAAGCGGGGCGTTCACTGGTGGCGACGATTAAAAATTTGAATTTGTCCCAAGCGATGGTAGAAATTGAGAACAGTTGGCAAAATTGGGAGAAACCCACCCAAATCATTTGGGGAATGGATGATCCGTGGTTATCGGCTGATGTTCCCAGCGCGATCGCGCAAGCCAATAAAAATGTTCGTT
>JAVLCL010000175.1:0-6813 GCA_031580825.1 Halothece sp. Uz-M2-17 | reverse complement strand
TTCTAATCCAAATTTCGCCTTCTAATTTTGTTTCTTGATAAACATCTCCAGGTTTAAAAGGAGAGTTTTCATCTCCTGGTGGGTTTTCAATATGACCGTGAATCCCAATTGTTGAAACGTGAATAAAACGCTTAAAACTAGGTTGCTGTAAAGCTGCTTTTGCGAGTTGTTGTGTGCTTAAAACATGAACATTATGATAAATAACATCAGCAGATTTAGCTTCCCGAAATGGAGTTGACATATGAAAAATATAGTTAATATCTTTCACGGCTTCTTTAATTAAATCTGGGTCAAATACATCTCCTTGTAACCAGTGGATTGGCAGATCTTCAAATGCTTTTAAGTTGGACGTTTTTCGCGCGATCGCGCTAACCTTTACCCCTTGTTGAACTAACTTCTTCACTAAAAGTGAACCGGTAAATCCGGTCGCACCCGTAACCAATGCACGAGAACCAAAAGGGAGTTGAGAGTAATGATCTTGCTCCATATTCAACTTAATTTAAACCTTAGAGAATTTAGCAATTACAGGAGAACCCCAAAAATGGGTTAAGCCGGATAATCTCAGGGACTGTTCTAATGCTGAAGAAATCTTTGGTGATTTAAGCGTGCGGTGAACGACCATCGGCATTAAAAACTGAGGATAGCGTGCGCTTAAGGTTAACCCTAACGATTGAAAATAATTTAATATTTCTGATTCTTGATAACAGGTAAAAGGTCGTGTATTCCCTTCAATTCCTTTTTTTACTCGAAATAAGTAGGGCGCGATCGCGTTAACACTTCGTTGGGTGGGATAATCAATAATCACTGCTTTTTTCGCCACTCTAGCTAGTTCCGAGAGAAAAACTTGCCATTGGCTAACATGAGCTAAAAAGCGATAAGAAATAACAACATCAAATGCTTGATCAGGATAGGGTAACGCTAAAACATTCGCCACTTGAAATGAACAAAGATTTTGATCGAGATAACTTTTAATCTGTTGTTTACAACTCACGTCACTGCCAACAATTTCCACTTGATAGTCTCGATCAATAAGGGGTTTCGTCAACTGACCATGTCCACCGCCAACATCTAGAATTGTGTGGGGTGGATCAGTTTCTAACATCTTTAAAGTGGCTATGGTTTGTACTTGCAATAACCAACTTCCAATTGCTCCTGAAAACCGAGCAGCATAATCTTCAGAAGCGGTTTCAATATCAGCAACTTCTGGGAAATTTGTCATATTTTTTTGTAATATAATTTCTCAATTAAGCAGACTTTAGTCTCAATAGCACTTGATTCCGAATAAACTGTAAAGGATTTTCTAAATGACCATATGGCTCGATATAATGGGATGAATTAATAAATAATTGCTTCAAACTTTTAGCAGGAGACGCTTCATCTAAAGACCCTAAAAGTTTAAACCCAAATCGTCCCACCCGACGATGTTCATTTGTTAACGGTAAGGGATCCGTTCCCGATAAAATACCGATTCTTTTTTTCTTAGCATATCGGAAATAAGTTGGCTGTCGCCAAAACAGGGGACGACCACTATTATCTCCCAGAAAAACTGGAAAATGATGTTCTCTCTTGAGAAAATGTTTAATGATCGATCCTCGTTTTCCAATCCATTTTCCCACCCCCCAAGGAAGCACCGGTAAACCCCCAGCTAAAACAATCGCCTCAACGGTTATTTCTAACGGTAAATCATTAGGAAACGTTTGTTCCGTCATCAATGCTAAAACTTCAATTCCTTCCTCCGTTACAATCTGAGATCCTAAAATAATAAAAATAGTTTGTCCGTCGCGATTACACGCCTTGTAAGAACAGTTTTCTCCGGTTCGGATAAGACTCCATTTTGGGTTAGCATTTTTGTTTTCACTGTACTGGTCAAGCCAAGCGCGATCGTTAATATCAGCAGTTAAAAGAATTTTAGTATAAAATTCAAGTCCCCGTTTGCTCACTTGGTCAAAGTTTGAGAGAGCCGAATCTAACAGATGCTCCAAATTAAAACAATGATGAATATGAACGTGAGCATCGACCAAAATGGTTGAAATTTTTGGTACAGGAAAACTGCTATTTTCCCATGCCGAATTATGAGTAGAAACTGTTTGATTAATCATTGTATATTTTGATGATTCAAGGAATCACTAAATTTATTTAATAATATTTTTTTGAACTTGTTTCTGAGAAAATTGCCATCTCTTTAATCCCCATAACAGTAAGAGAGAATAAACTGATTCATAGATCAAAAAGATCAGATGGCTCCAGTCGAATAATCCCCGAGAATGATGAACAGGGGGAAATAAGGAAAAAGGAAACCGATAATAGTCCTCACTCAGGGGCCAAAGTAATTGCATACCCGCTCCACCGGCAGTTAAAGCATCCAAAATAAGATGAAAACTATAAATAATAAATGTGAGTAATAATAAAACTTTCCAACGTGACTTCCAGAAAATTACACCAACTAAACCAGCAAATAAACTGACAATTAATGTTGCCGTTATACTATGGGTGAAACCCCGATGAATCTTCTCATCTAAAAATAGTTGAATAATGAAGTCTATGTCAGGAGCATTAGAAATAAATACGGCATAAACAAGCCAGTAATTCATTCTTAAGGGAGAGGAGCGTAAATGATTTTTTGTCTTCCAAACCCTACAGATAACATATCCCGAAATCGAGTGAGCAAGAGGTGAAGGCATAGTTACTTGATAACGCTTGCTTGAGTTTGAAATTGTGTAAAGGGTAAATTCATTTCCAAACACTGGTTCACTTCTTCTTGAATCTTTTTCTGACTCCAGCCTTTTTCTCTTCCCATCACCTCAGCACAAAATTGGAGCGTTTCTTGAGTGGGAACTCCTGCTGAACCGAACTCAGTACGCCTAAAAATAACATCGCTGAGCGTTTGCGCCATTTCTGCATTGATACTATATCGAACTTCTGCTTTCATCATGTCCCATTGATTAGGGTTGTTATCACCCTCAAAATAATCTAGAACCTTGGGATAGGCAGAGCCATAGTTATAGACCAACCGTTGTACGGACGCTGGAGATAAAAAAGCAAGGTTGTGATAGGCTTCCTGTAAAAAGACATCAAATCGCTCTATCTCTCCCCCATATAGTTGAGTGCTTGCAGAAAGAGAAGATATGGATTTTTGACCAATAGTATTCAAAATCCAATTAACCGCTTTTTGAGCCACCCCTCTTGCGGTGGTATATTTCACGCCAACCACTGATAACAGTCCCTTGTAACCTTCTTTTCGATGATCATACAGTCGATATTGTTCAGCCAGTTTCAGGGGGTTGACTTGAGAGCAAGGGAGGAGTCCACGATGGACAAAGTGAACATCCTCAAGGTTAAGTTGCGCTGCTGGGTAGGCTTGGTTAATGTCTTCAATGAATCCTGTAATCTCCTCTTTCGTCACGGATAATCTGTCTGGGGGATCTTCAGATACGGAATAGGCTGTTCCCACCAGTGATTTCCCTCGCCAAGGAGCAATAAAAAATAAACGGTTTCCTATTTGACTGGAAAGCCCCACGGCATAAGAATGATTAAACAAAGGACGAGTGACTAAGTTAAAGGCTTTAGCCAGAGGGACGTTTAGAGAGGTTCTTGGTAGAGAGCGTAAAAGGTGATTCAGCCAAGGACCACTGGTATTAACCACTGCTTTAGCTTGCACGTCAAAAGTGTCATCGCTTAAGACATCTCTAATTTTTGCCCCCTTAACTTGTCCGTTATTTTGTAAAAAACCTGTCACCTCCGCATAGTTTGCCACTATTGCCCCTTGAGAAACTGCAGATTGAATAAAGGCAAGTGTTAACCGCTCAGAATTATAGACTTGAGCATCATGAAAGATGACACCACCGGTTAAATCAGTCGTTGGGAGATTAGGAATTAATTGTTGCAGATCTTGCAGGGAAATCGCACACCCTTCAGGAATCTGCTTTTCTGGATCAGTTAAACCTTGATTGCGATCCCAACTGACCCAGTCATTAATTTTCAGAGCCAACCTTAACACCTCTCGACTTTGTCGTCCCCCTCTCAATGTAGGTAAGACGATGGGAAGGGGATGCACCAAGTGAGGGGCAATTTTCAACAGTGTCTTCCGCTCGAAAATTGAGTGTCGCATCCGGTAAAAGTCAGCTTTTTGCAGATAACGTAACCCCCCATGAATAATTTTGAGACTATTAGCAGAAGTTGCTCCCCCAAAATCACTTTTCTCTACTAAAGCAACCGCTAATCCTCTTAAACTGGCTTCCCAAGCAACACAAGCCCCATAAATGCCTCCCCCAATCACTAAGACATCAAAGGTTTGACAAGTGAGATTGCTCAAATCCCGCTTCATATTGCTAATCCTCGCGCTTGTTTGTGATGCTTTCTGAGTTCACTTTCCAGCCAAGATAAAGCCTGATCAAATTTTTCGACAAAAGCATCGTGAGAATAACAAGTTTCAATTAACTCTTTGCCCGCATCACCCAATTTTTCCCGTAATTCTTGATTGGTTAATAGAGTATTTAAGCCTTGAGCAATTCCCTCTGGTGTTGGCTCAACTAAATAAGCAGTATTACTATCAACCACTTGTGTGTGAGTAATTAAGTTCGTCACTAAAGTTGGTTTACCAGACTTTAAATAAGAAAATAACTTCATGGGTGTATTCACCCCTTTCAACCGTGGAGAAACCAAGATATCCGCTTGTGACAAATAACTAGAAAGAGTCTCAAACGGTCGAGCACCAATGAAATAAACTGAGTCTCTCATCCCAAGTTGAGAAGCCTTTTCCGAATATTGAATAATACTCTGTTGGTTACCACCGATAATGACCAAACTTGCTTTAATTTGTCCTTGCTTCACGAAAGCGGTAAAACCTTCCAATAGTAAATCTATTCCTTGATAAAACTCCAGATTACCAACATACATGATAATTGGATTATTAATATTGAATGTACTGCGGATTTCTTCCACTTTAGACTTAGCTTCAACCACGATCAAAACTCCTTAATAATAATTTCTTAGTATCCTTTGTGTCTTTGTGGTTATTTTAGAAAGTTCTTCTATTCATTTCATTCAATCCGTTGCAATATCAGTCAAAATAAAAACTTTCCTTGGTTTATATTGACTGATTAACAAAGCCAAACTTTCGCAAACGGTTAGCACCATAAATGAATTTTTAACGACTAATCCTTCTAAAAAGCAACCAAGGGGTAAAATTGGCTTTAACCACGGATATTTTTCTGAAAGCTGTTGTGGTAGAGAAGAATCCATATCATATACATAAGGAACCGCTAAAATTAACTTAATCACCAAGGCAATAAATACAGATTCTTCAACGGCGTGCAAATAATCATATTTTTTTGATAAAACGAGCTTAAAGGCTTGAACTGCCATCAAAAAATCACAAATGATTTTTTTCCAAGAGAATCCAGGTTGAATCCCATAGGTAAATTCAGGTTGAAAAATTCTCTGAATCTGAACTCGATCAATGGTAATATTTCGACCTTCTGCATAGGTTAAAACATCAATTTCATGACCTCTTTTAGAGAGAGATTCTAATAATAAGCGGACAGCAATCGGAGTTCCGCGATCGCTGTAAAAGGGTTGAGGAGCGAGGAGTAAAATGCGCATGGTTGTCATTTTTTTAAAGAATGAAATAGATTAACACCACACCAATTCAGAAGAACCGGATTAATACAAGTTCAAAGAAAGGTTTTTATCGCCATTAACGACAATGCCGAGAACGGGAGTCCGAGAGATTTTTAACTGTTGAATTGTTTCTTCTAGAAGAGAACGCTTTAATTTGCCCATACCCGTGACAAGCACTAGCCCATTCGTGCTAGAAGCGAGCAGGTGAGCATCGGTAAACCCAGTCAGGATCGTTCCATCGTAGATAACTAACTCAAACTGATTTTCTAGTTTTGTCATTAACGCCTGCATTTTTTCTGAAGCAAGGACTTTACTAGGATCAGGCGGAATGTGTCCCGAAGGAAGGAAGAATAAGTTGTCTTCTAAGGGACTTTGTTGAATCACTTGATTGATCTCGAGATCCGCCTGATCAATTAAATGTGTTAAACCTAAGGCTTCTTGTGAATGCTCAGGTTTAGAACGGCGTAGATCAGCATCAACGAGTAAAACTCGCCGTCCCATGGCTGCTGCTGCTTTGGCGAGATGAGTGGAAACAGTTGATTTTCCTTCTCCCGGAATTGCCGAACTGACCACAACTGATCCGACAGGGAGATCTGGATTTAAGAGTCGAATGTTGGTATAAGTGGATCGGAAAAATTCGACGGTTTCTGGCATTTTTGCCAGTGAGCTTTCACTATCCTCAGCAGAGCTTAAAAAATTTCCCTCCGGAAGTGATAAGGTTGAATGACTTTTGGTGGCTAACCCTCGATCAAAGGGAATGGTTCCTAATAAGGGTAACCCCGTTAAAACTTGAATATCTTTGGTGGAGTGAACTAGATCCCGAAGTCGGTCAATCGTTATCGCGAGACTCGTTCCTAATAAAAGTCCGAGGAGTGATCCCAGGGCAACGTTCTTAGGAACACTCGCCGAAACTGCAACTGGATTATTAGGAGGGGTGAGCACTTCCCAAGGGCTTTCGCTTTGAGCGACATCAATACCTAGAGCTTCCCGCTTGGTTAAAAATTGATTTAAGTTATTACTGGCAATTTCTAGTTCACGTTGGAGATCAGTATATTGACGAGTGGTTTGTGAAAGTTGTCTGCTCCGTTCATTGAGGCGGGTAATGGTTTGACCCAAAGCGCGATCGCGCGCTTCTAACGCCCGAATATCACTTTCAACCTCTCGTTTCGCTCGTTCTGCTTCTGCCCGTAATAG
>JAVLCL010000174.1:0-6833 GCA_031580825.1 Halothece sp. Uz-M2-17 | reverse complement strand
TAATCTTGCCGAGAAAAAAGTTGATAATGGTCAAGCGGAGTTAACAGTTGAGTTATTAGATCCAAATGACAGCGCGATCGCGCAACTGTATGAACAAGGCTCAAATCAATTACAACCTCACCTCTCATTAGAGGAAGGATTATTAGATGTAGCGGGTGCAAAAATTAGTTGGGATACTGAGAACGAAAAAGGATCAAATTTAATTCTTTTTATTTCCGATAACGACACTAAGCAACAGGGTCAATTAATCCAAAAACGGATGAATACGGAACAACCAGCTACTGTCGGTCAATTTGTGATTGGAGAAGACGAGGCTCTCACCCTTTCGACAACAACTCATACCAACAGTATGATTAAAGAACGAGTGTGGTTTGCCCATCCAAACTTGCGCTTGCGAACCGTGTGGCAAGAAAATGCAACTGGACATCAGGGATGGGTGATGTTTTATTCTGAAATTCGACGAATGACCAGTTAATTGGCTTCGGAATTAGCAACAGCTTTGAGTTTGGAGTAAACTTGAGAGCGGTCTAACAAAGGAGTAAAGCGATTGATACTCAGAGGCTCGGTTTCTTCCTCTGGTTCTGGTTCCGGTTTTGGTGATTTAGATACAGGGGAGGAAATCTTACCTCTCTCTTTCACACTCAGAGAAAAGTCTCGTAGTGACTTCGGTAACCGACGACAAATTAACTGCTCAAATTCATGAGTGAAATGAAATTTCGGTTGACCTCGACGAGACCAAAGGTTCAGGATTTGTTCAACAGAAATGGCTTTATAGCGTCCTAAGTAAAGGGCTTCAATCAGGGCTAAGCGAACCCAAGAGGCTTCATATTCTTCTAACCAACGGACGGCTATTGTTTGCGGTGTTTCTCCATCGAGTTCAAACCCATAATTTTCGATCAAAACTTCAATTAGCTGTTCCATTACCACTCTAACTCAACAAAGGTGACATTACGTTACAGATTTTTCCGTATAATTTACGAGCCTTGACCAGTAGTTTAATCATTACTACTGAATTAATCAAGTCATTTTCAACCGTGACTGATTTCCATTGAGGTCTGGTGAGTCTTAAAAAGTTACTGTCATTCTTATGGTACTGGTGACAATATCAGCTTGTCTTTGATCTTGATTGGGATTCAAATACCAAATAATGCCGGGAGTCAGAGAAAGATGATCGCTCACCTGCCATTTATAAAACCCTTCTAAATGCCAAGGAATATCATTGGTTAAATTAGCACGACCTTCTAAATAACCGAGATAGGGTTGAGCCCCGAAAATAATTCCTCCTAAATTATCCCTATCACCTAAGCTGGGAAACACCATCGCCAGTGAATAGTTCCAAATTTCTCCGTCTCCCTCATCAATTGCTTTGACATTTGTATAGCCGAGACGACCGCTAAAGGCAAGTTTCGGGTTAGCTGCCCAAAACAATTCCATTCCATAGGTATTGGTTACAGTAGGAAATGCAGTCAGGGTGTCATTCACCACTGCTGTCCCAACAATTGTTGTCGGCTCTGATAAACCATCTGTAAATCCAAAGTCTCCTTGTTGAAAGTAACTATGGAGATAGTTAATTCCTACGGAAAGGTTATCTGTTGCATCCCATTTTAAGCGCATTCCTGTGCTATAAGACCCATTTCCTAATCCTGCTTCTGGATCTTGTGCGTCTGGGGTATAGTAACCTACTCCGAGGTGCAGATCCTCATTAAGATAATGAGAAAGGGCAACCCCACTCCCACCGCCTAAACTAAGAATGGGATTTCGTTGAGCAAAAGTAGAAAGGGTGGTTGTTCCAGCATTATCATCTTCAAAAAACGGATTAACTGCAGGAATATTATAGTCGCTGTGCTGCCCCCCTTTTGCTGTTAAAAATCCGTACGTATTCTCACTAATGGGAAATTGATACGTCAGCTTGCTTAAGATTAACTCATTATCTGTATTGCCTCGCCATTGGTGAGTTTGGGTGAGTTCGCTGGTGTCATTGGCTAGGTTGGGCGTGATACTATTACCGACTGTCAACCGAGTGAGGAGTAAGTCACGACCGGTAAAACTGGTTTTAAAGTTAAGGCGCGATCGCGCTTGCAAAATCACTCCTGTGTCTTCCCCGCTTTGGCGACTATTCGTCACAGCAAAATTAACTACACCATGCAGTTTTGTTGTTGTGGAAAACTGAGTTAATTCTAACTCCTGTACTCGTGCTGTTCCGCCATCAACTCTTCCTCGTAAAATGGCAAGTTCCCGTGCTAACTCCGTTTGCAACTGTTGAATTAGAGATTGTTCTTTTTCGCGAATATTGGCTTCTAATTGGCTAATGCAAGCATTCACTAAAGCAGAAAACTCATAGCGGGTGATCGCCCTTTCTCCCCGAAACGTCTGATCCGGATAACCTGCTAGACACTGGTAACGCCTTTGCAACTGTTGCAGGGCTGAGAAAGCCCAGTGGTTGGGTTGAATATCTTTTAATTCTGTAACAGGGGTAATCGGTGCAGCAAGATCACTTTCTGCTTGCACCACAGACACTTTCAGCAGAAACGGAAGGGTAAGGGTGAGTAAAACTAGAGGATAACGAGACATATCGGAAAATCAATATACTAATTCCTCTGAGCCTTGTCTTGAATACTGTCTAATAATCCGCCACAAGCATCGAGAAGAAGATCAATAACATAGTTAAAACCATCTGTTCCTCCATAATAGGGATCAGGAACTTCTTTGTCTGTATAACTTCGGGTATAATCACACATCATTTGAATTTTATCCCGATATTTTTTATGAGGATCAAGAGCAATTAAAGACCAATAATTATCTCGATCCATTGCTAAGATCAAGTCATATTTTTCAAAATCATTGGCATGAAATTGACGGGCGCGTCCTTCTAATTTAATGCCTCTTTTTTCCGCAGCAATGGTCATTCGCCGATCAGGAAGACTCCCAATATGATAATCTGATGTTCCCGCAGAATCGCAAAGAATGTTTTGGGTTAATCCTTCTTTTTCCAGTAAGTAGCGCATGATATTTTCTGCAGAAGGAGACCGACAAATATTTCCCAAACAGACAAAGAGAAGTTGGTAAGCCATAGCCGAAATTTTTCTAAACGATCGCGCTATAGTTTACCATGATTTATTCATCTTCGTTGATAATTTTTAAGCGCACAACGCGATCGCTGCTGTCATCTAAAGGCACTTCAATCGTATCATTACTGAGTTTTTCCAAAGCCGTCAATAAAGATCGTAAATTCGGATTACTCGCCCCAGTTTCGACATATAATCGATCCGCAAGACTTCCCACCCGCTTCCAAGTGGTATAAAGTTTTCCCACCACTTGTTCTAAATTCGTGGCTTGTTTGACCAGATCCGCAGCCGTATTTAAACAATCTAAACGGAGGGCTTCTTCTAACGCCATTTCCATATCAAGATTTGCATTATGAATTGCTTGCACTTGCGCTGCTGCATCCAAATATTTGGATAAATTCTTAGCAGAAGAGGTTAATTGTTTGACGGTATCTACATCCGGATTTTCTTCCACCTCTTGCTGAATGGACTTGAGATGAGACTCGGGAAGTTTTTCCATTTCTTTTACTAAAGGTGCGAGATGACTAGGAGAAAGCGATCCGCTTTCGGCTTTTTCTTTGACTGTTGGCGGAACTAAATCGGAACTCATCGCCGTCCATTGATCGGAAAGTTCTTTCACTTCACGGCGCGTAATGCGATCTCCATTCTCAGCTGCTTCGGAAACCAGTTTTTGTACTTCGGGGTCAGATTTCGCCGTTTCCACAAACGCCCGCTTACTAAAATTATTAATCGAACTGGCTTGCAGTTGTCCATCTTCGAGGAGGGTATCCGCACTATTGGCTAACTGAATGAGAGAATAGGCTTGGCTTTTACTAATTTCTCGCTGTTTGAGCCAGTTGAGAAAGCCACTCCCACGACCTTCGCCCCCAATTTTCTCGCGATCGCGCACTGCTCTTAAAATTCTCCCGCGCCAGATATCGGTTTGCAAGTCAAACCGTTCACAAACTAACCACGCTTCATCTAAACGCTGTTCAAATTCATTTTCCTCAATCTCCTCATCTTCAGGATCAGGAAGTTGAAATTCTAAATCGGTGGGAGTTTCTAACGCAGCAACAATTTCCGCAGTATTTTCGGGGGTTTCAGCCATAATTACAAGAGTGTTTTGATTTTATCCTTCGCTTAAAGACACAAGATCAATCATAATTCATGCGCGATCGCCTGAAGGGAACTACACAGAGATAATTACGCTACAATCAAATCCAAAAATGGGAAATCAAGACGCGATCGATCATGATCGTCTATTCAAAGAATTAATTTCCACCTTTTTTCTCGAATTTCTAGAACTTTTCTTTCCGCAAGTTTTAGAGTATCTCGAACCTCAATCCGTTACTTTTCGGGATAAAGAGGTCTTTACCGATGTCACCATGGGAGAACGCTACGAAACTGATTTATTAGCCCAAGTTCAGTTTCAAAAGGAAGACTCTTATTTTCTGATTCATCTGGAAAATCAAGCCTCCTCCCAAAGTAACTTTAACCAAAGAATGTTTTGCTACTTCGCACGATTGCATGAAAAATTCAATTTACCGATTTATCCCATCGTCATCTTCTCTTATGATCAACCGCAAAAGCAAGCAATTAATTATTATCAAGTTGAATTTCCTGATTTCCAAGTCTTACAATTTAATTATCGGGTGATTCAGTTAAACCGCTTAAACTGGCGAGATTTCCTGAATCAACGGAATCCAGTGGCTTGCGCGTTAATGGCAAAAATGAACATTGCTCCTGCTGAACGTCCGCGTGTGAAATTAGAATGTCTGCGTCTGTTAGCTACTTTACGTCTAAATCCAGCCCGAATGCAATTGATTTCTGGGTTTGTTGATACTTATCTACGTTTAACCACCAAGGAATTGGAAGTATTTAATAAAGAGTTTGAACAAATCGAATCAACAACAGTTAAGGAGGAAATTATGGAAATTACAACTAGCTGGAAAGAAGAAGGAAAACAGGAAGGAAAACAGGAAGGAAGACAGGAAGGAAGACAGGAAGGGAAACAGGAATTAATCCTTAACTTGCTCACTTATCGTTTAGGAGAGTTATCCTCACAAACCCAAACCGAAATTACGAGTCTAAATAGTTCTCAGCTAGATGAACTGGGTTTAGCATCATTTAATTTAGAAAATGAGCAGGATTTAAGGCATTGGTTGGCGAACTCTATCGGAAATAATTAATACAAGTTTTCTGGAAGCTGCTAAATCTCTTAATCTACAAAGGAATCCAGACTGCATAGATCAATGATAATGTAAACAGGCAATTAGAAACAGGAACATTGGTAATGGCTGACTCCTCTCTGCTAGCAGATGCAAGTATTCGTTTAGAAACCGCCTTAAAATACGTCAACATTTCAGAGGACGCGATCGCGCGGTTACAATATCCCAAAGCCAGTGTTACCGTTTCTATTCCCCTACGCTTAGATGATGGCTCTCTAAAAATCTTTCGCGGGTATCGAGTGCGCTACGATGACACCCGTGGTCCTGGAAAAGGAGGCGTGCGCTATCATCCCAACGTTTCTTTAGATGAAGTGGAATCCTTAGCCTTCTGGATGACTTTCAAGTGCGCCTTAATGAACTTACCCTATGGTGGCGCAAAAGGGGGCATTACCCTCAATCCGAAAACTTTGACCAAACATGAGCTAGAACGCCTTTCTCGGGGTTATATTAGCGCGATCGCGGACTTTATTGGACCCGATGTGGATATTCTCGCGCCGGATATGTACACCAATGCGACGGTTATGGGTTGGATGATGGATCAATACAGCATCATTCAACGGCGCATTACCCCTGGGGTAGTTACCGGAAAACCGATTAGTATGGGCGGAAGTCAAGGACGAGAAACGGCGACTTCTGTCGGGGCATTTCAAGTTATTAATACTTTATTACCGAAATTTGATCAATCTCCCGAACGCACAACGGTTGCAGTGCAAGGCTTTGGGAATGTCGGGGCAATGTTAGCCCAACTCCTTTCACAAGTGGGTTATCGGGTGGTTGCAGTGAGTGATTCCCAAGGGGGAATTTACGCGCCACAAGGGTTAGATATTCCCAGTATTCGTCGTTATAAAATGTCCAGTCGAAGTTTGCAAGCGGTTTATTGTGAAAGTAGCGTTTGTAATATTGTTGAACATGAAGTAATTACGAATGCAGATTTACTCAAACTTGATGTAGATGTTCTCATTCCTGCTGCATTAGAAAAACAAATTACGGTTGAGAATGCCAATCAAATTCAAGCCAAATATATTTTTGAAGTGGCAAATGGTCCCATTACCTCCGATGCAGATTCCATTTTAGAGAAAAAAGGAATTCGAGTTTTTCCTGATATTTTAGTCAATGCCGGTGGTGTTACTGTTAGTTATTTTGAATGGGTACAAAACCGCAGTGGACTTTATTGGACCAGTGAAGAAGTCAATCAAAGTTTGAAAGAACGGATGAGTGTAGAAACCGAAAAAACATGGTCAATCGCGCAAGAATTTGGGGTTTCTATGCGTACTGCTGCTTATATTCATGCCCTCAATCGTCTCGGCGAGGCAATGGATGCTAGGGGAACAAGGGATTACTTTAAAAATTCCCAACCCTAACAGGATAATGGAAAATCCCCTCTCCATAAACTCTAATCACAACTTCCCCTTTTCCCCCTTCTGCGTCCTCTGTGTCTCTGTGGTGCGCTAATCATTAATCGCCATTATTCTTCGGAAAAAACTTGATCAATAATGGCTTCCAGCGCGATCGCGCAATGAGTCCAATGGGTTCCCCCCTGCACAAACACAAAATAGGGTTC
>JAVLCL010000173.1:0-6866 GCA_031580825.1 Halothece sp. Uz-M2-17 | reverse complement strand
GTCATTCGCATCATTCGCGGGGCAGCCGATACACCGACGGCAAAAGCTAATTTGGTTGAACACTTTGGACTCTCGGAAGTGCAAACCGATGCCATTCTACAAATGCAACTGCGACGGTTAACCGCCTTAGAAGCCGAAAAAATTGAAGCGGAACACCAAGATTTACTGGCGAAAATTACCGATTATCAAGATATTCTTGCCCGACGGGAACGCATTGAAGAGATTATCCAAACTGAACTGACTCAAATTAAAGAAAAATATGCCACTCCTCGACGCACGGTCATTGAAAGTGCCGAAGGAGAAATCGTTGATCTCGATTTAATTGCTAATGAACAGGCGATTATTCTCGTCACCGAACAGGGCTATATTAAACGGATGCCGGTTAATACCTTTGGTTCACAAAATCGGGCAACGCGAGGGAAGTCAGCAGCCAAGATGAAAGACGATGATGAAATCGAACACTTTATTAGTTGTTGCGATCATGATCATCTGCTCTTTTTCAGCGATCGCGGTGTCGTTTACGCCTTGAGCGCCTATCAAGTGCCAATTGGTTCTCGCACCGCCCGAGGCACTCCTCTACTCCAGATGTTACCCATCTCTCAAGAAGAAAAGATCACCACTGTCTTAGCGGTGCGCGAGTTTACCGAGGAAGACTATCTGATTATGCTCACCCGGCAGGGGAACATCAAGAAAACCTCTCTTTCGGCATTTAGTAATATTCGCACTAATGGCTTAATTGCAATTTCTCTGGCGGATGAAGACCAACTGCGCTGGGTCCGTCTTGCCAAAGAAAGCGATAGTATTATTATCGGATCGCGCAAAGGGATGGCAATTCATTTCCGGGCGAGTCATGAACAGCTGCGACCTCTCGGACGGGCAACGCGGGGTGTGAAAGCGATGAAACTGAAACCGGATGATGAGTTAATCAGCATGGATATTCTTCCCGCGCAAGTGATTGCAGAAATGAAGGAAGAGAGTAGCGAGGAAGAAGAAGCAACCCAAGAGTTTACCCAACCCGAAACCCTTTGGATTTTAGCCATTACAAAAGGAGGTTACGGCAAACGAGTTCCCATTACTCAATTCCGTCTGCAAAATCGCGCCGGTAAAGGCTTAAGTGCCATGAAGTTCCGTAAGCAAGACTGTTTAGCAGCCCTGAAAGTGGTGCATGAAGGAGAAGAATTAATGCTGGTGACCAATCGTGGGATTATTATCCGTCAAGGTAGTGATGCGATTCCTAGACAGTCTCGACAAGCAACAGGGGTGCGGGTGCAACGGTTAGATGAAGATGACGCGATCGCTGCGGTTGCTTTAGTTCCCCCAGCAGAAGAAGATGAGGAGGAAGAGGGAGAAGCAGAATAAAAAGACCCGGAATCTAGCGCCTATTGCAAGCATCCCTTATTGCTGCTACCTTCCGGTCCTGACAAGGTTCGGGCGTCACAATCGCGCTAGTCCGGATCAATTACACAATAACACAAAACGTTGTGGCATGACGACTATTCCACAACAACACACCACTCATGAAGTTCATAGGTGACACAACCGTTTTTAACCAGTGGGTCATCTTCAACAATCCTTTGTGCTTCTTTTAAGGTTTCTGCTTCAAATAAAAGCATTCCGCCACCAAAGTCTCCCCAGTAGCCACTGCGGGCTTTATATCCTTGTGTCACTAGCTGTTTCACATAGTCAATATGGGCGGGAACGTATTGATCAAAAATTGGTTTTTCAACAATTCCTTTTTCAATTTTGACAAATAGAGGCATTTCAACAATAGATGATAAATACTGGATAGCAAACGTTAGATTAAAGATTACTATGATTTGAGTTTTTTCTCATTTTGAGCCGCGATCGCGATCGCGCGGGGTAAGATTTGATGTTCTTGCACTTGAATTCGTTGGTGCAGCGTTTCGGCTGTATCGTCTTCTAAAACCGGAACAGCAGCTTGCATTAAAATCGGACCACTATCCACTTCTGGTCGCACCAAATGCACCGTACAACCGGCAATTTTCACACCAGCAGCTAAGGCTTGTTCCACCCCATTAATCCCTTTAAAGCTCGGTAACAAGCTAGGGTGAATATTAATTAATCGATCCGGAAAGGCGTTAATTAATACTGGCGTGACTAGACGCATCCATCCTGCCATCACCACCCACTTCACCTGTTGAGCTTTCAACGTTTCGACTAACACTTGATCAAACCTTTCTCGCGTGGGATAGTCGCGATGGTTACAGAGAATTGCTGGAATCCCGAACTGTTCCGCTTTTTCTCGCACTTGGGCTTGAGGTTTATTATAAATCACCACCTTAATCTCAGCGTTGAGTTGTCCCTGCGCGATCGCGCTGGCAATGGCAACAAAATTACTCCCTTTTCCCGAAGCCATGACCCCCAATGCTAAGGGGTCTGATAAAGGTTCATCATACCCTTTTGGGGAAATAATTACTGACTCTCTCAAATCACCTGTCTCCTAGATATGCCTTCCCTATTGTGGCAAAAAAAGGGGAGAATACGGTAATACCGACTCTTTTTTTTGTGGTAAACCTCACTGTCAATTCTCCAGAAATTAGTCATGATAGGAAGTGAAAGGTAATAGTTATCTAAAGTAAATTGTTCTAACTTTACTTTTCCTAGGAGGTGAATATTGTATGGCTCTGGTCCATTGGAATCCTTATGCAGAAATGAGTTCCTTCCGTCGTCAATTGGATCGTCTTTTTGATGATATTGCCAACCAAACTGCTATCGGGGGACATAACTGGCAACCTGCAATTGAACTAGAAGACAGTGGTGAAAACTTAGTGCTAAAAGCTCAATTGCCTGGCTTAAAACCAGATGACTTAGATATCAGTGCAAGTCGCGATGCAATCACCATTAGCGGAGAATATCGCAGCGAAGAAGAAAGTGAAGAAAAAGGAACCTATCACTCTGAATTCCGCTATGGTAAATTTAGTCGCACCGTCAACTTACCTGTTGAAATTCAACAAGACAAAGTGACTGCAGATTATCAAAATGGCATTGTCAGTTTAACACTGCCGAAAGTGGAAGATGCGGTGAATCGTCCTGTCAAAATTAATCTTGGCAGCCAACCTAATCCAGCACTGAACGAAAACAATTAGTGCGTGAAACTGATTCTAATTTAGAAAAAAGTGGGGTAAACATGCTACCCCACTTTCTTTAATTAAGATTGCGCGATCGCGCTTAAGCAACAGTTACCGGTGCATTTTCCCAACGTCCCAAGGGGTTTGCAATTACTCCTAATTCTTGTACTAATTCATCAAAGCGCGCTGGAGTCAGAGATTGCGCACCATCAGACCACGCTTTTGAAGGATTGGGATGGACTTCAATCATCAGAGAATCTGTTCCAGTCGCGATCGCGCCCATTGCCATTGCAGGGACATACTCCGACTTCCCTGTACCATGGCTGGGATCAATCATAATCGGCAAGTGCGTTAAAGACCGTAAAACAGGAATTACCGATAAATCTAAGATATTACGAGTGTAGCGACGATCAAAAGTCCGAATTCCACGCTCACATAAAATCACATTCGGATTCCCCGCAGCTAAAATATATTCCGCTGCCATAATCCATTCTTCAATTGTTGCGGACATCCCCCGTTTCAGTAACACAGGCTTATCTTGAGCACCCACTTTTTTCAACAACGCGAAGTTCTGCATATTTCGCGCCCCGACTTGTAGCACATCAGCAACTTCAGCAATTTTATCCACATCTGCGGTATCCATCACTTCGGTAATAATGCCCAAGCCACTGGCTTCTCTGGCAGCAGCCAGTAATCCTAATGCACTCTCACCATGACCTTGGAATGCATAAGGAGAAGTCCGAGGTTTGTAAGCACCACCGCGTAAAAACTTCGCACCAGATGCTTTGACCGCTTTTGCTGTTTCTACAATCATTTCCTCATTCTCAACAGAACAAGGACCCGCAACTAGCACCACTGGATGATGTTCTCCAAAAGCAACAGCCCCATTGGGGGTATCAACCCAGACCTCACTCGGTTCACCATGACGGAATTCTCGGCTAGCGCGCTTAAAGGGCTGCTCAACCCGTACCACCTCTTCAATCCAAGGGCTCATTTCTTGGAGTTGCAACGGATCCATAGAAGCAGTATCCCCAACTAAGCCAATGACGACTTTATGCTTCCCGACAATTTTTTCTGGGGTCAGACCTTTTGCAGCACAGTCTTCACAGAGGCGGGTAATTTCGGCTTCGGGTGAGCCGACTTTCATGACAATGATCATAATTGTTACAGTTTCGCTATAGTAGTGTTCTCAATTGGATCGGATCAAGAGAGAGACTTCAGAACAATTCTCTTCTTTTACGATCTATCTTTGCTAATTTGAAAGCAATTTTCAATTAATAAAATCTTTTACTTCATTATTCTTGACCACGTTCTTGTCTCGCACTGCGCCAAGCTGAAAAAATACGTTGCAGATTCGTGGTAAATTCTTCCCAACCAAACCACGTCCCAACTCGCTCTTCATCCCAAGAAGCAGAAATAAGACCATAACTGAGTCCTAGCACACCAAGCCCAAAGAATCCCATACTGACCAACACAACCGTGTAAGGGGGAAGTTCTAGTAGTTCTTGGGTCACAATCCAGTAAAAGACAAAAAAGCTCAAAATTCCCAAACTGGTAGGAATTCCTGAAAAGAAAGCCATCCGACGCACCATTCGCTTGCTCACACCATCAGGAATAGCGGAGAGAGAGGCTTGAGCTTTGCGTTGAGCTTGTGGTGAGGGTTGAGACTCGGACTTAAACTCAGACGCTGAATCGGGTGCAGTTTTCGGTTTCTTTTTACGCTTTCTAGTGGGTTCAAAAGGTAAGTTGGTTCGTTGTTCTTCTGGTTGAGAAGCCATAACTATATAAAAAGGCAATTAGCCACGAATGCCAAGTCGTTGAATTAAATCTTGATAGCGTTGTTGATCTTCTTTCTGTAAATAGGATAGCAAACTGCGACGATGACCAATTAACTTTAATAATCCTCGTCGTGAAGAATGATCTTTATCGTTAAACTTGAGGTGCTCTGTTAAACGAGTAATGCGCTTAGTTAAAATCGCAATTTGCACTTCAGTGGATCCAGTATCGGTTTCATGAACTTGATAATCGTTGATGATTTCTTGCTTTTTCTCTTGGGTTAGACTCATAATTTTTGTGCTTCGATATCCTTCAAGTAATAGTCATGCGACTTTCCATGATAGCACTTCCGTTTTAATTCTTTTTGCCGTTAAGGTAAGGACGCTCTAGATTCTTTAGGCTTCAGGATCAATGCCCAAGGCTCTCAATTGCGCTGCTAAACGTTCAGCCCGTTGATTAGCCTGTTCAGCCTGTTGGGTGGCTTCTTCAGCGCGTTGTTCCAGTTCTAAAGAAGATAAAAACTTTCTGCCATCAGGACGATAAATGTTAAGAGTTTGTGAAGTTAAAACAAATTTAATTCCCAGTCTCGGACTCACCCAACCATCAATTTCTTCGATTAACTCTAAATTCCCTTCACGTCGTTGCAGCCCTTCTAACTCGTTATCATCTGGGTCATAAATATAATATTCTTCTACGCCATAACGTTCATAAAATTGCAATTTTCGGGTCATTTCTTTGACACGGTTGCCTGGAGATAGAATTTCAAAAACAACTTGAGGCGTAACATTATCTTCTTCCCACTGTCGATAAGAACCTCGGTCACCTTTAGGTCGCCCAAAAATTACCATGGCATCAGGTGCAACGCGAATTTCAGGATGTCCTTCGACGGGATACCATAATAAATCTCCAGCAACAAAGACATCTGGGTCATTAGCAAAAAGAATCTCTAGATTTTCTTTAATGAAAACAATCCAGCGAAATTGTTTGGTATTATCTGCCATTGGCTGACCATCACGATCAGGATAAACGACTGAACGATTTAAGGCAACATTCATAATCTCAGAAAGCCTCAACTTCTACAACTGCGGTTGACCACTAGACTTTCTTATTATTTTAGACAGTTTCAAAAATCAGGAGACTGCTGTGGTGCAATTAAGCATTGTCACTCACTCTTTGACTGTTACTCATTTCTAATTTCAGATAGAGTCAATGGGAAGGGATTTCAGGTAAAACAATAGTAGAAAAGAAGTAATCCTTCTGCTTCCTCAATTATTTAAAGAATTATAAAAAAAACAACAATGGCAACATTAAAACTCCAAAATCTTCGTAAAGAATATAATTCCAAAACTATTCCGATTAAAAATTTATCCGTTGATGTAGATGATGGCGAATTTCTGACTTTTGTCGGTCCTTCTGGCTGTGGTAAATCAACAACATTGCGCTTAATTGCTGGTTTAGAAGAACCCACCCAAGGACAAATTATGATCAATGGCGATCGCGTTAATCATATTCCCCCAGGTGAACGCAATGTGGCGATGGTCTTTCAAAGTTATGCCCTTTATCCACACATGACGGTTGCTGAAAATATTGCTTCTCCTCTAAAAATTCGCAAAACGCCAGCAGGAGAAATTCAAAAGCGTATTGATGAGGTCGTACAAAAATTAGACTTAGAAAAATCTTTATTAGATCGTAAACCAGGACAACTCTCTGGAGGACAACGGCAACGGGTTGCTGTTGCAAGGGCGTTAGTCCGAGATCCAGAAGTCTTTTTATTAGATGAACCGTTAAGTAACCTTGATGCTTTATTGCGGGAACAAGTCCGCGCAGAGTTAAAACAAATCTTCAAATCTCAGAATAAACCTGTAGTTTACGTCACCCACGACCAAACCGAAGCAATGACTCTTTCTACTCGCATCGCCCTCCTTTATGATGGCGTATTACAACAGTTGGACACCCCTTATCAAATCTATAATTATCCTGCGAATAGTTTTGTGGCTGGGT
>JAVLCL010000172.1:0-6992 GCA_031580825.1 Halothece sp. Uz-M2-17 | reverse complement strand
CGTTATTGTTTGCAAAGACGCGGAAAGAAGTAATTGAATTAGTTACGAATCAACTTGGTATTGGTGATAGAATACAAGGAATAGTTACATTTTCTATGTTAAGTAACTGGTATAAAAAATGTTTAGATAATAACTTTTCTGAAAAACTTGGAGAAAACTTATTAGGAGATTTACGAAGTGAATTCAGTGCTGAATTTCCTTCGTTTAAGACAATTGATAGCTTTCTTAAGGAAAGAGGTTACGATCAAGTAATTTTTTCTGGTATCTGGAAAATTTAAATACTTGACTTTTCAAAAGATATTGGATCTGTACTAAAGAAAATAGGAGTAAAAATGAATTCTCGTGAAAGCGCGATCACATTTAGTCAAGTGTCAAGCGCGATCGCGCCACAAGTGCAACATTTTTCAGTATGACAAACTGCCAATTTCAATTACTTCTCCTGAAGTAATCCGATTCAAAACTTTCCGAACCTCTGGGATAAGAGGAACTAAATCTGTCAGCCGATTCGTGCGTGCGACAAGAACAATCACTGCAACTCCAGTTTGCTGTAAATTTTGCTGATAGCGCAAATTCTGATCTATGGTTAGCAAAATGGTAAAGCCTTCTTGACTCATTAATTGCAACAGTTCACCATTCTTTTTTCCTGACCATCCCATCTCAACCACTCTCCGTATGTCGTAATCCATCAGTTCACGTTTCAAGGGGCGTGGCGCACATTCATCAAGCAGGATTCGCATGGGCGTTCAGCATTTCTTTGGCTAACTCTAACACCGCGATCGCGCTTTCACGGCTAACACTAGGAAAATGATCGAGAAACACATCTAAAGAATCACCTGCTTCAAGATAATCGAGAAGTGTTTTCATCGGAACACGAGTTCCTATAAAAACAGGAGTTCCCCCTAAAATGTCAGGATCGCTATGAACAACTTGGGATGTTAATGACATGATCGCTTGAGCTAAATTGCTAGTAACACTTACCTTAATTTTACCTTTTTAGAGCTAAGCCACATTAACGACCATGATCAAGCAAGAAGAAATGAGGAAAAACAGGAATTCTCATGAAAGCGCGATCGCGCATTATTTCTCAATTGTCCAATAGGGAAAATTCTGACTCGGATTAATGGTTACCCCTTCAACATTATTTTGAGCAAAAGCATAATCAATAGTTTGCCAAAGAGGAACATAAGGGACATCTTCAGCCAGAAGGGTTTGGATTTCTGCAAAAACTTCTTGTCGTTCTTCTGGATCGCGCGATCGCCGTTGTTGATCAATCAGTTCATTCATGCGCTCATTATAATAAAATGACCCTTGGGTATTTGCCCCTCCTTGTTGACATCCGTTTTCTTGACTTCCTTCTGTGCAAGATAAAAAAGGATGAATATAGTTATCGGCATCGAGAAAATCGGGATACCAATCAATTAACGCTGCGGGATAAATGCCTTTGCTGATATTACTAAAAAAGGATGCAGATTCAACGGTTCGCGGTTGAATTTTCAGCACCCCATCCAGTTCTTGTTGCGCGATCGCGCTGAGGGTACTCGCCACTAAAGATCGAATGGTTGACCCTGACGGATGCCAGATTTCTAAAGTAACAGGATTGGTTTCAGAATAGCCTAAATCTTGCAGCTTCTGTTTCGCTGCTGCAAAATCAGCACTCCCGTATTCGGTTTTAAAAGTTGGTTCATAAGCTGCAAAAGAGGTGGGAATTAAACTATAAATGGGTTCCGATTGTCCTTGTAACACCCGTTCATTGATTAACTGTCGATCCATCATCTGCGCGATCGCGCGTCGGACTTCTACATTATTCACCGCTTCGGCTTGGGTATTCAGCATTAAATAATTAACTGCTGTTCCCGAAGAAGCAATTTCTTGCCATTGTCCTTCACTCGCTGCTTCTCTTAAACTTTTAATCTGATTGGGATCAAAAGACTGATACGCCACATCAACGCCACCCGTCCGAAACGCATTAAATAAGTTAGCAGGATTACTGGCATAGATCTGCATATCAACCCCCTCATTTGCTGGTTCATCCCCCCAATAGTCTGAAAAGGGATCTAAGCGCACCGTATCGCTGGTAAACTCAGTTAATTGATAGCGTCCGGTTCCGACAAATGTATTCGGTAAAAATTCTCCTGCACCAATTTGATATGCTTCTGGAGACACCGCACAAGCCCCCGGAAAGGCAAGTAATGACGGAAAAGCAGCAAAGGGTTGTTTGAGAATGATGGTGAGTTCATACTCCCCCGTTGCTTCAATATTTTCAATAATATCGGCAAGGAGAAAAGAGGGTTTTCCGCCATTTTCAATAAAGCGTTCAAGGGAAAACTGCATTGCTTCTGCATTAAAAGCAGCCCCATCATGAAAAGTGATCCCTTCGCGCAAGGGAATCGTATAAGTCAGCCCATCTTCACTAATTTCGGGCATTGCCGTTGCTAATTGTGGCTCTAACGCTGTAGTTCCTAATTCATAGGTATAAAGGCGATCACTGAGATTATAAATCAATCCCAAACCGGCAAGTTCGTAGCTGTCAGCCGGATCAAGGGTGCGAGGCTTAAGTGTTGTTCCAATTCTCACCCGATTATCATTATTGGCAGAGCTATCAGGGGTGGGGGTCTGTTGTTGATTATTACAACCAATAATTAAAACCACACACAACCCAAACAAACTGACAAACTTAAGCAGTTGTTTCCACTGTCGAGAAAATTGAAATCCAGCGCGATCGTTCATAACTTTATTCCGTTGATTAGTAGGGTGCGTCAACAAAACACCCTACAATTTAAATCACTAAGGTTGTTGAAATTGTTGGGTATAAACCTCGTCTTCCTTTTCCGACTCAATTTTTAAGTCAGAACGAGGATAAGCGACACATAACAACGCATAGCCTTTTTCTTGTAACTCTGGTGAAACTCCCATCCCATCAGTTTGATCCACACTTCCTTCTAAAATCAGCCCCGCACAGGTCGTGCAAACCCCTGCTGTACAAGAACTGGGAAGATCAATGCCTTCTTGGTGGGCGATTTCGAGAATCGTTTTGTCTTCGGGGACGGTAATGGTGTGAGTCTGACCTTGATGACGAATTTCGACCGTGTAGGTATTTGCCATAGATATGATTGATTTAACGCCCAGTAGCCACTGCTTTAACAAGTTTGTGCGTGTCTGATTTTAGCAAACTTCAGGACATTTTTGTTGGTACTATGATCACCCCTTATCCTCAATGAAGATGCAGTCAACTCAATATGAGGAGATCCGACAGGAAAAACCGAACTTTGCTCCCTTTGCGACTTTGCTACGCTATATCATGAGATCATGCCAATTTTATATTCAATCAGTATTCAAAAACCGAGTAATGAGTTGTCACGCTGAGGAGAGAGGAACTGATGGCAAAAACAGATTTTAAAGACTATTATTCCATCTTAGGAGTTAATAAAAATGCCAGCGATAGTGATATCAAAAAAGCCTATCGTAAACTTGCTTTAAAATATCACCCTGATCGCAATCCTGACGACAAGGAAGCTGAAAATCGGTTTAAAGAAGTCAACGAAGCCTACGAAGTTCTATCCGATCCGGAAAAGCGGAAAAAATACGATCAATTTGGTCAATATTGGCAACAAGCGGATCAATTTCAACAACGTGGTGGTGCTGGAACCCGAACTCGTACCTCTGGTTTTGGTACGGATATGGGAGGCTTTGACTTTAGCCAATATGGTAGCTTTGAAGAGTTTATTGATGAACTGCTCGGACGTTTTAGCACCACCGGTGGACAACGCAGTCGCTATAAATATCAAACTTCCCCAGGAGGAGCCGGCTTTAGTGATTTTAGCAGTGGTTTTGGCACCAGTGCCAGTGCCGGGGCAGATACGGAAGCAACGATTCGCCTCAGCTTTAGTGAAGCCTTTCGTGGCGTGCAAAAACGCTTAAGCGTTGGCAATGAAGTGATTAATGTTCGTATTCCAGGAGGGGCAAAACCAGGAAGTCGGATCCGAGTTCCCGGAAAAGGGAAAGCCAGCCCTTATGGTCAAAAACGCGGGGATTTATACCTAAATGTTGAATTACAACCCCATTCTTTCTTCCGCTTTGAAGATGATCATCTGCTTTGTGAAGTTCCGATTACGCCAGATGAAGCGGTATTAGGGGGAAACATTGAAGTTCCCACGCCTGATGGTAAAGTGTCTGTCAAAGTTCCGGCTGGGATTCGTTCCGGACAATCACTCAGACTGCGAGGGAAAGGTTGGATCAAACCAAAAGGCGAACGGGGAGATTTATTTGTGCGGGTCAATATTACAATTCCTAAAAATATTAGTCAGACGGAACGAGAACTATATGAAAAAATTCGCACCAACCGTAAGGAAGATCCCAGAAAAGAGATGAAAAATGTTCGACTGTAAGACAAGGGGGATTCAACGGCAAACTTCCCCCTTGTTCAGATCAGAGTTTAAATGCCAGAGTGTCCTAGCGCTAAGCCTGTGACTAACATTCCGAGAACGAGAAAGGGTTGGGCGCTCGCTTGATATTTGACATCGTTTTCTAAGGGTGAGCGCAGAAAATACATATCTTGGAAGGTAATTTGAGGAATGATTAGCAAGATGAGAATTGTGGCGTAGAGGTTTTCGTGAATGCTTATTAAGTAACCGGCAATTCCCCCTTGAAATATGTCAATCATCAAGACACTAATCCAAGCTGCACCACCGACTCCAAACATGACTGGAAGGGATTTTAACCCCAGAGCGCGATCGCCTTCTACACTCTTAAAGTCATTGACGACAGCAATGCCTAAACCTGCCATGCTGTAAATCAAGGTGAGAACAATAATCGTTAAGTTTAAGTCGCCAAATAGCGAATGTCCAGCCCACCACGGAAGTGCAATATAGCTTGCGCCAAGGGCGTAGTTTCCTAACCAACCATTTTGCTTTAATTTCAGGGGAGGTGCGGAGTAAATAAAGGCGAGAAAGGTTCCGATCAGGGTAATAATAGTGATTTTCGGATAAGCATTCCCACCCCATTGATCTAAGGCAAACGCGATCGCGACTCCAGCAGCTAAAAGGACTAAAATTTGGGTCACGACTTGCGGAACGGAAATTGCCCCAGAGGGAATGGGACGATAGGGTTCATTAATGGCATCAATCTCGCGATCGTAAAAATCGTTTAAGGTTTGCGTGTAACCTGTCATCAAGGGACCTGAAAGTAACATACAAGTGGCAACTTTAATGACATCTTCCACTTGCCAATGAAAGTTCCCAGAAGAAGCAGCCCCACACACAACGCCCCAAATTAAAGGAATCCATGTGATCGGTTTCATTAATTGCAGGCGAATTTTCCAAACGGAAGTTTCACCCGTTGCAGCCCCTTTCATTCCCAACATTTGGCGGGTTTTTCCGGAGCGATTTTCTTGTTGTTCTGGTGTTTCAGAAGAGGTGGATTCAGGCATATCACTCTCAATTAATTGGCTTATTTTTACGTTTCTCTCATCATCATAGCGATGGGTTCAATGACTGGACTGCAAGCAAAAAATATGGCAGAAACGCTTACTCAGGGAAAACGCTTCTACCATTTGTTGTTATAAAGAATTGCTCAAGAAGGTTTTTGTTTTTTTTGACGTTGTTTTTGTAAGCGTCTCTGTTGAGCAGCAATTACGCCTTTACTGACGGGAAAACCAGCAACTGGAATCACTTGGAATTCCCGTTCTGCTTCTAGGTTTTTCAATTCAGTGTAATCAACCCAATGGATACAGTTGACAGGACAAGTATCAATGGCTTCTTGAATCACCTCTTCTGTATCCCCATCTTGACGGATTACACGCGCTCGCCCATGTTCTGGCTCCATATAGAAGGTATTTTGTGCGGTATGAGCGCAATGTTTACAACCAATGCAGGTTAACTCATCCACATAGACTCCCTTTTCTCGGAAGAGCCCTCCTAACTCGGGTTCATAACCAGAACGATGGGGATTATGGCGTAAAATACCGCCTAATTCAGGTTCTAAGCCTGAACGGTTGGGATTTTCTGAGTCAGACATTACGCACTCCAGCGTTGAACAACAAGACGAATGGAACCATCTTCATTTTTTTGCTCTTGGGCGACTTGAAATCCTTCTTCCGCAGTTGTATTCATAACGGTATGGTAAGCATAGCGTTGACTGACTTGGTTGATAAAGCCATTCACGCTTAAGGGCTGTTGCCAATACTGTAAATCAGCAACGAGTTCATATTCGCTACCATTCCACCGAAAGCCGACATCATATTGATTTTCTTGTTCAATAACGACTTCTGCGTTATGAGTTTGCCCCTGATACCCGCGAACGGTTGCCGGACCATCTTTCCAGTTGATATCCAAATCGCTGAGGGCAGCTTTTAAAGAAGATAAATTCCGAATTTGGGTTTTAATTTGGCTAAAGTGTGACATTTGATCTCAATACTCCGCACAGGTTTACTTAAATTTAACAAAACAAACGTTTCTATAAAAAAATTTACCAAGAGGTTGTCGTGGTTTGTGTCGTCGTTGTGGTAGAGTCAACGGTGTTTTGGGAAAAATATTCGGAGGTTTGCTCTTGTGAAACCACTTGTCCGAGTTGCGCTTCAATGGCTGCTGTCACTTCGGTACAAGAGTTACCAATAATACCGGTAACTTTTTCCTCAACTCGCCCATCGGGGCGAATAATGAATTCTAAGGTTTCCATGCTCATAGGATGTTGATGGTCAGTTAAAGATTAAGAAAAAACTGAGGGCAAGATAAAGTTTGATTAACCTCAATGGTTATCATTGATTTTTGATAATTATTAATGCTTTAATGAGACTTTGCCCCAATACTTTGTAAGTTTGGCTTAAGTTTCTTGAAGCGTCAAGTACAGCAAAAGCCGAACCAAAGATGGATTGTCTTGTCGGTTCAGGAAATGGGGGCAATTGCTGAGAGTAGAGCTTGGCAATTTGTTACAAAACTTAAAAAACGCTTCACAATCAATTAGGCATGAATAGCAAGGAACAAACGCAATCAATTCAG
>JAVLCL010000171.1:0-7009 GCA_031580825.1 Halothece sp. Uz-M2-17 | reverse complement strand
CCAGCGAAGAGAGGCTCTAGAATTTCATCATAGGCTGTCATCGCTGACTGAATTGGTAAAGTGATGCTACGAATTCCTAAGTTTTTAACAAGGGCTTTTGCATCACTAATCGAACCAGAAGAACTATAAGGAGACGGCATCAAAACACAAAGAACATTGTCTTTACCAAAGGCTGCTTGCGCGATCGCTGCAACAAGTGAAGAGTCAATTCCCCCACTTAAGCCAATGACCACTTGCTGAAAACCACATTTACGAGCATAATCTTTAACCCCTAACACCAGTGCATTCCAGATTTCTTCCTCTTCATTTTCTAAGGCGGGTGTAATGTGTGTCGAAACTAAATCTTGTTGAGGAGTTGAAAATTCAGCGATAATTAAATCCTTTTGAAAGGGATGAGCGCGAGACACTAAGTTTCCTTCGCGGTTTAGGGCGACACTGGTTCCGTCAAAAATGAGATCATCATTGGCTCCCACTTGATTGGTATAAACAATGGGAATCGCATAATGACAAGCACTATGGCGCAACATTGCTTCCCTTAATTTTTGTTTACCGACACTATAGGGGGAAGCAGATAAATTAACAATGATATCCGCTCCATGATGGGCTAAATCTTCGAGAGGATTAGATGCATAATTTCGTTTTCCCCAAAATTTTTCATCATTCCAAAGATCTTCACAAATGGTTACGCCAATGGTGATCGGATATAAAATGCCATTGGCTTGTTCTTCTTTCATTACAAAACAATTGCTTTGTTTTCCGGGTTCAAAATAGCGGACTTCATCGAAAACATCATAAGTGGGAAGTAAGCGTTTATGAAAATAGGTAACGACGTTTCCTTCTTCAATTAAAGCCATACTATTATGTAAGGGTTTTTCTCCTTTTTCTTCCGCATGAGGATTAATAGTGGCTACTCCCACTAAAGCTGTTAACTGGTGAGGAAGTTGTTGCGCTAATGTCTCCAATTGCTCAGACATTTTTGTAATAAAACCAGGATTAAGGAGATGATCCCGAGGGGGATAACCACACAGAGACAGTTCAGGGGTTAATAATAATTGTGCTCCTTCTTGCACTGCTTTATGAGCAGCATCCAGAATATTTTGAGTATTTTGTGTTAAGTCACCAATGGTTGGATTGAGTTGCGCGATCGCGATTTTCATATTTTTTCTATTGATTTAAATAAAAACTAACGGTTTATCTTTTAATAAAGCAAAGGCATCTTCGTCAAAACGATATAATGTTGCAGGTCGTCCCGCCCCCCGTGATACTTTTAAACCCGTATCGGTTAAAAATCCTAATTTAAGAAGACGCGCTCGGAAATTAGAATAATCAGAAAAATTATCTCCTAAAACGGTCGTATAAAACTGATATAAATCGTTTAAAGTAAATGCTTCTGGTAAAACTTTAAACGCGATCGGGCTGTATTCTAACTTGTTTTTAAGACGTTGATAGCCATAATCTAAAATCCGATTATGATCAAATGCGAGTTCAGGAGTTTCTTTGAGTAAATACCAAACGGCTTGTTGTTCATCCTTACTAATTAATTTTGTATCTTCGTATCGCACTAAAGCAAAATAACTAACAGACAGATACCGTTGATTATAAGAATCTTTCGCTTCTCTGGGGTCGCGTCCAGGTTCACCAAAGGTATAAAGTTGTTCCAAATAGAGATTCTCAACGGCTATTTTTTCGGATAAAGTACGATAAGCAGCAGCTTCTAACGATTCACCGACCCGCACTAATGTTCCGGGTAAGCTGTAGTAATGAGCGAAGGGTTCATTCTTTCTTTGTACCAATAAAATTAGAAGCCGATTCGACTGAGTATCAACTGAAAAAATAACATTATCTACACCAACTTTAAACTCAGCAAGGGGCGATTTAACCGGAGATGATTGTGGGTTTTCCATTATATTTTTCATCATTAGTCATTGGTGATTAACTTATTTCTCGATCACAAAAAACCAAGATCATTAAGAATATAATTTTTGTTCTTGAATATACTGTTTAACAGAAAAATCAACGACATCAGAATGACCATTGCGACGATAAGCCGTTGAAGAGACTGGCGGTGCATCTAAATCAGCAACAGCATAGTTTCCGCCCATCTCAGAAAGTGTCTTTAAATCATTTTCTTGGGGTGGATAACCCGGACGAGGAACAATTAATAAATTGACTCGCCGTAGCAATTCCTCACTGGCATACCAACGAGGAATTTGAGGAATTAAATCAGAACCAATGACAAAGGTAAATTCGATATCTTTTCCCCACAATACTTCCGCTTTTTCGACTGTTTCGAGACTTCTAGGACTACTTAAATCACTATCTAAAACAACATTATTTTTTGAAGTTGCTAAAGAATCAATCATCAACTCTAACATAGTCATGCGGTGTTCTAGGGGAGTTTGATCTGACTTTAAAGGATTATCTGCTGCCCAAACGATTACTTGATCGTAATGATGGGATAACCACTCTAAAATCGTTTTATGCCCTTGAGTTGGCGGATCGGCACTGGTGCCAAACAAAGCAATTTGTTTCGGTTTTGGCATCATGATTGAAGTGATGTTTCTTTGGTTTTTAATTGTTGCAATTGCGAGGAAAGTTCCACTGTTAAGGGTGTAGGATGACGTAATTGACGAACGGAGTCGGGAAGTGTCAGAACCGACTGGCGAGCGCGATCGCGCAAGGTTTCTAAAGATTCCACAGGAATCTGCACTTTGCCATTTTTCATCACTAAATGGAGTAATTGTCTTTCGCCCGCTTCTGGTGACTCTGACATTAACCCTAACCGATCGCGCTGAATTTTTCCTTGTTCCCAACGTCGAAAGATCTGTTTCCGCCCCGGATAGGTTTCCTTACTGGTAGAGGCTTTCTGGGTTCCAATCCCATCAATTTCCACCAGTTTATACACCCCATTCACCGGTGTTCCTGTTACTAAATTAGTTCCCACACCATAGCCATCTATCATCGCTCCATTGGCTAATAACTGTTCAATTTCCCATTCATCTAAATCACCACTGGCAAAAATTGCTGTATCCGGTAGCAGCGATCGGACTTCTCTAGACAGTTGTGCCACATCTCCTGAATCAATGCGAACACCACTGACTTCCCTTGCTCCGGCTTTCACTTGCTGAGCCAGACGTTGCGCTGCTGCAACCGTATCATAAGTATCAATTAACAAAGGAGCATGCGGAAAATAGCGACTAAACGCAGTAAAGGCTTGATCTTCTGAACGTTCTAATGCAGCGATCGCCATAACTAGGGAATGTGCCATCGTACCACTGGGAACTTCCCCTAACTGCAATGCTGCTGCGACATTAGACGTAGCATTAAATCCTGCAGCTAAAGCTGCTCGCGCTGCCCAGAGGGAGGCTTGGGGACTAAACGCACGGCGAGTTCCAAATTCCAACAACTTTGCACTTTCCCCAGCAACATCTCGCATTCGCGCTGCTCGGGTTGCAATCAGGGTTTGGTAATTAAGAGTATTGAGGAGATAGGTTTCTGCGAGTTGGGCTTGCCAAAGGGGCGCTTCTACTCGCAACAGGGGTTCATTGGCAAAAACAGCGGTTCCTTCAGGAACTGCCCAAACATCCCCAGTAAACACTTTTCCAGATAAAACCGACCAAAATTCTTCAGGAGCATGGTCAAAAATTCCGATCTGTTGCAACTGTTGAATTTGTTCGGGAGAAAAAGATAATGCTTGCAAATATTCCAAGGCTTGCGCTAACCCCATTGCTATGAGATAGCCATAACCGGGAGGTAAACGCCGAGCAAAAAGCTCAAAACTAGCTGGTTTTTCAGCAATTCCTTCTCCCACATAACAAGCTCCCATGGTTAGCTCGTAGAGATCAGTTAAGAGACTATAGTCTTGGGGAGATACAGTCATCGGTACTCCGTACTGAGAAAACGAAGCCTGTGGATGACCATTGGTCAAAGTGGATTGGGACATGACAGTTTGCTTGGGTTGTAATTCTTGGTTTAATTATAGTAACTTTTACCAAAATTGAGAAGATTCTTCCCTACTGTTAAGATCCCAATCTCATCCCCCATAAACAGTCAGGATTGTCCAAAAGACAATCCCTAAAATCGTTCATTAAATTTTAATTCTTTAACCCAAACTGGATAATATCTACGCTGCTGCTGCAATCTCGTTTTTTGCTTCCTCTTCTATAACCGTTGTTTCTGCATCTGATTCTTTGACTGCTAAGCGAGAACAGGGGATTTGGTCAGATAGAATTGCACTTGCCATCATTCCGGTATGAATTTCCAGCATTGCTTCTGGTAATGCTTCAAATACGAGACGCTGCCCAGGGAACACAACTCGCTCAAAGTACCAGTTTTCAATATTAGAAATCCGCACCACTTGAATTGAACTGGTGCCATTAAAATAACAACAGAGGATTGGATCTGAGGGAGCATTAGGAACGGGATCAAGGATTTGAGCCATGACAGATAGCTATATATTTTTACTAAACGTTACATTTCTAAACTAGCACTAGCTGATCCCCAATCGCTGTTAAGCCTAATACAAATTTCCAAATCGCTCTATCTTCTTCCAAATGTTTAGAAGAAGTCGAACCCCTTTTAAGGAGTACCGAGGAGACTTTACCCCTCAGTTATGTCTGTGATCCCAAGTTGTCTTGTTGATCCCCTCCAATCGTCACATCAGCAATTGTTTGAACGCTACGTTAAGATATATGAAAAGAATGAGAGCATTCTCTTCAATAATTTGGTTGACTTTCTTAAAAAAAGATAAAAAACCGTAAGTAAAAATCAATATACCATAACATTTCCCCCAAAAAAATTTTTCTGTGCTTGCATTCAACATCTAGAAATCTCCCAGAAAGACCATGACCCAAAAAATCCTTTACGTCCGGCTTCCTTGTAACCCTATCTTTCCCATTGGTGTCGTCTATTTAGCAGATCATATTCATAAACTGTTTCCAGAAATCGAGCAGCGTATTTTTGACATGGGAACTGTTGCTCCTCTGGATTTCGGGCGTTCCTTAGAAACCTGTATTGATGAATATCAACCCACACTTTTAGTATTTTCTTGGCGAGATATTCAAATCTATGCCCCTGTTGGCGGAAGAGGCGGAAATCCACTTCAGTACGCTTTTGAATTCTACTATGCGAAAAACCCCCTGAAAAGAATTCATGGTGCATTAGGAGGGCTGAGGGTTACAGCTGCCTATTATGGCGAACTGTGGCGTAATCTAGGCTTAATTAAACGAGGATTAAACCGAGCAAAACGATATAATCCGCAAGCACGAACCATGATTGGCGGAGGGGCAGTCAGCGTATTTTATGAACAACTGGAGAATAAACTGCCGAAAGGAACCATTGTTTCGGTGGGAGAAGGAGAACTCCTCTTAGAAAAATTATTACGGGGACAAACCTTCCAAGATGAACGCTGCTACGTGGTGGGAGAAACCAAACCCCGTGACGAGATGATCCACGAAGCCCCAACGCCTTTGGAAAAAACCGCTTGCGACTATGATTATATTGAGCGGATGTGGTCCGAGTTTAAATACTATCTCCAAGATAACGACTTCTATATTGGCGTTCAAACCAAACGCGGTTGTCCTCACAACTGTTATTACTGTATTTATACCGTGGTAGAAGGGAAACAGGTGCGCGTTAACCCTGCTGATGAAGTGGTTGCAGAAATGCGTCAACTGTACGACCGAGGGATTCGCAATTTCTGGTTTACCGATGCTCAGTTTATCCCTGCGAAGAAGTACATTCCGGATGCGATTGAACTTTTACAAAAAATCTATGATTCAGGAATGAATGACATCCATTGGGCTGCTTATATTCGAGCGGATAATTTAACGCCAGAACTCTGCGACCTGATGGTAAAAACGGGAATGAATTATTTTGAGATTGGCATTAGTAGCGGATCTCAAGAATTAGTTCGCAAGATGCGCATGGGCTATAATTTGCGGGTCGTGCTCCAAAATTGTCGCGACTTGAAAGCTGCCGGTTACAACGATATCGTTTCAGTAAATTATTCGTTTAATGTTTTGGATGAACGCATTGAAACCATCCGTCAGACCATTGCCTATCATCGCGCTTTAGAAGAAATCTTTGGGGAAGATAAAGTTGAACCTGCTATTTTCTTTATTGGCTTACAACCTCATACCCATCTGGAAGAATATGCCTTAGACAATAATATTCTTGATCCAGATTATAATCCGATGAGTTTGATGCCTTGGACGGCGAAAAAGCTGTTGTGGAATCCTGAACCGTTGGGAAGTTTATTTGGGGAAGTGTGTCTTCAAGCGTGGGAAAATAACCCCAATGATTTTGGGCGAGAAGTAATGGCGATTTTAGAACAACGGTTTGGTCGTGCTGATCTTGAAGAAGCACTGAACGCGCCAATGAAAGAAACCTCGCAACAGCAACTAACTTCTGTCAGTTAGCCAAGGTTAAGGGGAGAAGAGGACATTTATTTGAACCTTCTCTCCCTCAACGATTAATTGTTAATTATGATTTTTTAATTATGCTAGAAGGCTCAATTTTACAAAAACTTTATACCACTCACCAAAATACGGATCACCCCCTAAATTTGGGAGTTTATTATAAAAATACACTGATTGCACTGTGTCATGCTCTAGAAGACTTTATCCTCAACAGTAAAAGCAACCCCCTCGTGATTACTGCCTTTCAACAAGGGAAATGGTATTTGCAAGAAGCAGATCGCTATGGGGATATTGCAGGGAAAGCGCGGAAAATTGCGATCATGGCTGCACCGGGGGCAGGGTTTGAAGAACATCCTACCAGTCAGCGAGATAATGTTGATTTAGTGAGTTTAGATCCGGCGAGTGATCCGGTGGCGCAAGAATGGCACTTAATAATTTGTTCTCCGAGTTATACGGCAATGGTGCTATGTCAGGAATTATCGGAAGCGGATTATGGAAAAACAGGGAAACCAGAACATGATTTAGAACGGAAGTTATATGGGTTTTGGACGTTTGAACCCGATTTAGTCGTAGAAACGGTAGAAATCGCG
>JAVLCL010000170.1:0-7018 GCA_031580825.1 Halothece sp. Uz-M2-17 | reverse complement strand
TTACTCGGCGACAACTGTTCAACTATCTCGATACGGTCTGACATTTTGATCAAAAGCTGCAATTGAGATAACTGATATCAATGAAATGGGGCTATTCGGGTAGATTTTCAATGATTTCATTGAGCTTTAATAATTGGACTTCTAACGCTTCAGTATAGTCCGCTACATTATCGGGTTGAGTTTGAAGTCCTCTCACCAGTGCTGCAATACGAGCTTGGATCTCCTTTAATTCTTGAGTTGTGTTCAAACTCATCATCGGTGCTTCTGTAGAGTTGGAGTTGTGCAGAGAATATTTACTCAAAGTTAACATGGTTCTTACCTTAATCAGGACTTTGATCAGAAAAAAATTGGAAGAACAATAACTGTTCTTCGCTTTAACCGACGCATCTCATACTTTTTACAGTAATGGTCTTATTTTTAAGAAACAACCTATAAATTTCATATAAATCTCATATAATTGTGGATTTAGGATTAGATCATAGCACATTGTTACTTCAAAAGAGACAATAAACGTGATTTAAATATCAAAACATAATTCTCGTTTCAAAGCAGCCAATTGATTTTTTCAGCAGACCCCATTAAAGCCAAGGCTGTATCTCTTCCAAGGTTTATGGAATGACGCTGGACGATAGAAACCAGCCCTATTCACATCCCCTTTCGGGATAGATGGGGATTGTTGACGATAAAATAACCAGTTAGTCCAGTTGAAGAAAATGAATTTAATATGAGTCGTGCCGAGAAAGTTGTCTTAGCCTATTCTGGGGGAGTCGATACCTCCGTTTGTATTCCTTATCTAAAAGAAGAATGGGGTGTGAAAGAAGTGATCACCCTTGCTGCTGATTTGGGGCAAGGAGAAGATTTAGCACCGATTAAAGAAAAAGCACTGACTGCTGGTGCTGCGGTTTCTTTAGTGGAAAATGCCGTGGAACGTTTTGTCACAGACTTTGCTTTTCCCGCGATTCAAGCCAATGCCTTATATGAAAATCGTTATCCCCTTTCTACTGCTTTAGCCCGTCCTTTGATTAGTCAAATGTTAGTCGAAGCAGCCCATCAACACGGGGCGGATGCCGTTGCTCACGGTTGTACGGGGAAAGGGAATGATCAGGTGCGCTTTGATGTTTCCATTGCAGCATTAGATCCAGACTTGAAAATTCTTGCCCCAGCACGAGAATGGGGAATGAGCCGAGAAGACGCGATCGCGTATGGAGAACGATTCGGACTCCCTGCACCTGTAAAAAAATCCTCTCCTTATAGTATTGACCAAAATCTGCTTGGACGCAGTATCGAAGCGGGGGTTTTAGAAAACCCAATGGTAGAACCGCCGGAAGAAGTCTTCAGCATGACCAGCGCCATTGAAGAAACCCCAGATAAAGCAGAATATATTGATATTGGCTTTGAAAAAGGGATTCCAGTGAGTGTGAATGGGATTCGTTATCAACCAGTTGCTTTAATTGAAACCCTCAACGAACAAATTGGACATCATGGCTTTGGTCGGATTGACATGATTGAAAACCGTGTAGTTGGCATTAAATCTCGGGAAATCTATGAAGCACCTGCGCTGCTCGCCCTGATTTTGGCGCATCGTGACTTAGAGAGCTTAACTTTAACGGCTGATGTTACTCAATACAAACGAGGGATTGAAGATACTTATGGGCAACTGATTTATCGGGGATTATGGTATAGCCCCTTAAAGCAAGCCTTAGAAGGCTTTATTCAACAAACCCAAGAACGAGTCACGGGAACTGTACGCTTAAAACTCTTCAAAGGGAATGCCACTATTGTGGGACGTGAGTCTGATTACTCCCTTTATGCGGAAGATTTAGCGACTTATGGTGCAGCAGATGAGTTTGACCATAAGGCAGCAGAAGGATTTATCTATGTTTGGGGAATGCCTGTCCGCGTCTGGTCAAAAGCGATCAAGCAATAAGAGAACTGATGGGCTAGTCATTGGTTAGACTAAGGGGGGACTCAAGCGACCCAAGAATTTATCCATTTAGTCCTAACTTCGGTAACAGGTGACTTTATGCAGGTCAATCAGCAGATTGTACGTCAAGTTGCGAACGCGATCGCGATTGTGGCAGCTTTTGGGGTGAATGTTCTCGCCAATGTTAGACCCATTGGTGGTTTAACCCTTGGTGAAATTTCCAATCAGTTATTTGCGAATGTTTTAATTACCCCAGCAAGGTATGCTTTTGCCATTTGGGGGCTGATTTATTTAGGCTTATTTAGTTTTGCCATTTATCAAGCCCTCCCTAGCCAACGAGAAAAACCCGTTTTTGAACGCATTAGTTATTGGTTGGTGACAGCTAGTGTCATTCAAATCGGCTGGATCTTTGTGTTTCAATCTCGGGGGTTTGCTTGGTCGTTTTTGCTGATGGTTTTGATTTTATTATCCTTACTGCGGGTCTATTCTCAACTTAAGGTGAATCGGAGACGGATTTCACGGCGAGAACGGTGGTGCGTTGAAATTCCGATTAGTATTTATTTTGCTTGGATTAGTGTTGCTACTGTTGTCAATGGGGCAGTTGCGTTGACAGCCGGTGGATGGAGTGGTTGGGGGATTAGTCCCGAAGTGTGGACAGTCATGATGATGATCATCGCTGGCGCGATCGCGCTGATAATTAATATTTTGAAACAGGATCTTGCCTTTACCGGCGTTTTCATTTGGGCTTTGATCGCGATCGCGCTGCGTCATCGGGATTTATTACCGATCTTCATCACAGGGATCGTTTTAGCCTTAATTTTAGGGGCGAGCATCACGTGGAACCTTTACCAGCAGCGCAGGCAAAAGCCTCTTCCTTAAAGTAGAGACGGGTCATGTTAGTCTGAAATAAATTGCTTCCGTTTGCATCTAAGCAACCTTTGTAAACTAGCCCCGAGATTCTGTTATGGCAAATCATTCTCTCCCTTCTCACGAACAAACAACAAACACAAGCGAGACTGCTTTGTCTCCCACCATGGGAAAAAGAGTCTTAAAAGTGTTTGGTTGGCCATTTTGGGCAACAGTGGTTATGGTTACCTTTGGTGTAACGGGTTATGCTGCTACTTCTGCTCTCCTGAGCTTAAATAGCCCCAAAGGATGCGAATCTGTTTATTGGCCCCTTGCCTCGGGTGCAAGACGGTTATACTGTGCGCAAGTAGAAGCCAAAACAGGAGATGCCAAAAGTTTACTGAGCGCGATCGCGCTGGTTTCAAAACTCCCAGAAGACCATCCCCTGCGTCAAGAAATTAATAAAAATATTAAAGTTTGGTCGAAAGAAGTTTTAGTTTTAGGAGAAAAACAGTTTCAGGCGGGAAATTTAGAAGCAGCGATTGCCATTACAGAAGATATTCCTTCAGGGATTGCAGCCAAAGAAGTCATTGCAGAAAAGGTAGAACGCTGGCGGGAAATTTGGGAAAAAGGAGAAGCAATTGAACAAGATGTGGAAGCCAGTCTGCAAAAAACAGCATGGAATATTGCTTTTAGAGAAGCCGGAAGACTGGTGGATCTCGATAATGAATATTTAGCCAATCGTCGCTACACAGAATTAGTCGCAAAAATTCAACAGGCAAAAATTGAAGGCACGGTGCTCAATGAAGCCCAGGATGCCTTTGATCAAGGTGGGGTGCAAAACTTATTAACGGCTCTGGAAAAAGCAGAAAGTATTGATGAAGACAGTTACTCTTATCAATCGGCGCAAAACTTGATTAATCAAGTGGGAGAAACGCTAATGACCCAAGCCGAAGAAAACTTAGAGCGACGGCGTTGGGATACCCTATTAGACATTGCCCAAGCGATTCCAGAAAGCCTTGAATTAGAAGAAGAAGTTAATGATTTCAAACAAATTGCTTTAGCAGGGTTAGAAGCGCGCTCAGGGCGTGTCGGTGGCTTAAAAGACGCGATCGCGCAAGCCCAAACTCTCAGCGAAGATCGTCCCCTTTACCAAGAAGCACAAACCCTAATTACCCGTTGGGAAAAAGAAATTAATGATGTCCAAGTTTTAAATATTGCAAGAAGATATGCCAATGGCGGAACCACTGCTGATTTACGGGCTGCCATGGCAAAAGCGGATCAAGTACCTAGAGGCAATCCTCGTTATCAAGAAGCGAGACAGTTGGTTAATCAGTGGAATCAAAAAGTACAAACCATTGAAGATCGACCGATTCTAAATCGGGCAGTAGAAATCGCTCGTGGGCGCAGTATTCAAGATTATCAATCGGCAATTGCTGTGGCTCAAAAAATTCGCTCCAACCGCGCCCTCTATCAAAATGCCCAAGGGAAAATTGCCACTTGGCGCGATCAAATTGAACGCATTGAAGACCAACCAATTTTAGAACAAGCCACTCGTCTGGCAAATGAAGGGCGTTTAGAACCCGCCATTGCCACTGCGAGTCAAATTCGCCCCAACCGCGCCCTCTATCAAGAAGCTCAAAATGATATCCAGCGTTGGCGCAATGATCTCCAAGCCCGAGAAAATCTCCGTAATGCAAGTCAAATGGCTGAGTCGGAAAATGTTGGGGCTTTAACACAAGCAATCGCCAAGGCTCGACAAGCCCTGAATTCTCAAACGTATCGTTATCAAGCAGAACGCTTAATGGATCAGTGGAGTAAGCAACTGTACGCGATCGCGCTGCAACAAGCCAATGACAATAATTTAGCTGCTGCCATTAGCATTGCCCAACAAATTCCCTCCCGCAGTAGTGTTTATCGAGATGTGAGAACCCAGATTCGACAGTGGCAAGATGAATTATAGTCATTACAATTAATTTCCGTAGTGCGACCGTCTCGGTCGCTACTAGGGAGCGAGACGCTCCCACTACAAATCGAATGGTTTTTATTTGGAATCACTATAACCGTAGATGCCGAAGAGGTGATGGAAGTGGATACGGAAGATTAAGAGGATTTTTGCTCTTGCAGCCATTGGAAAGCAGTTTGGATGGCAAGGAGGAATAAGCCCACTGCCACTAAAATAAAAACGGCGGTGGCTAAAACTCCAATCCCCATCACTAAAGTCCGGACAGCAACAGCAATCGTCGCTGCCGTCTGATTAGTATCCGGAAGGGGTTGTTCCGCATAGCGGGCAATAATTGCTGTTGTCAGGTGATATAAGGGATAACTTAAGCCCCCTGCAATGAGCGCGCCCAATAAGGCATTTCTGATGGTAATGGCGTGAGAAGTGGGTTGTGTCATTTTGAAAATAAAGAATAAAGAATTAACAATTAATAAGGATGTCGTTAAACTGGAAGGAATAGCAAACTGTTGGTGAAATAAAATTTAAGGACTGTCATTCGCATTATGCGTGTCTATGTACTATTATTCAATACCGGAAGCGAAAACCAAGGCATCCACTCGTTAAAAATGGGCGATCGCGATATTGTCTTAATGTTTGAATCAGAAGATGATGCAACGCGCTTTGCTCTGATGCTAGAAGCTCAAGATTTTCCTGAACCCAGTGTCGAGGAAATTGATGCTGAAGAAATTGAAGCCTTCTGTGAAGAAGCGGGTTATGAAGCACAACATATCCCTGAAGGCAAACTGATTACTCCCCCTGATACAAAAGTGGATCAAACAGACTGGAGTTTAGAAGATAAAACCAATACTCCAGAATCGGCAAGCAGTGATAATTTAGATGATATTCGTCGTCGCTTAGAAAATTTACTTTAGTCCTCTTTCCCTTCTCAACCTCAAACTATGCACTCCTCTCGCGGTCATCTTTTAACGGAACAAAATAATCCGAATAGTATTAATCTCGACCAACTTTCCAGCGTGGAAATCGTTGAATTGTTTAATCGAGAAGATGCACAAACCCTTAGTGCGATTAATCAGGCACGGGAGCAACTTGCCCAAGCTATTGATCTCACCAGTGCAGCCCTAAAAGGGGGAGGACGTTTATTTTATGTGGGAGCGGGAACCAGTGGTCGTCTCGGGGTTTTAGATGCAGCAGAATGTCCCCCCACTTTCTGTACCCCACCGGAGTTAGTGCAAGCAATTATTGCGGGGGGAAAAGAAGCCCTAGTTAAAAGTTCTGAAGGGTTGGAAGATCGCAAGGAAGATGGAGAAAGCGCGATCGCGCACCATCAGATTACTGCCCAAGATGTCGTGGTTGGGATTACGGCTGGGGGAACAACGCCTTATGTTCACGGGGCATTAGCAGCAGCCCAAGCCCGAGGGGCAAAAACGATTTTCTTGGCTTGCGTATCACAAAATGACTTATCTGTCAATACTGATGTTGATATTCGCTTGCTGGTGGGGGCGGAAGTTTTAGCGGGTTCCACCCGTTTAAAGGCGGGAACGGCGACAAAAATGGCTTTGAATATCCTCTCGACCGGTGTCATGGTTAAACTGGGAAAAGTGTATGGGAATCGCATGGTGGATGTTGCGGTAACCAATGAAAAATTGCGCGATCGCGCTCTGCGCATTCTTCAAGACTTAACCCCCCTCTCGCGGGAAGACGCTGCTATTTTACTAGAAAAAAGCGGTAACCGAGTGAAAACTGCCCTCCTCATGCAATGGGAAGGTTTAACCCGAGAAGAAGCAGAAAAACGTCAGTCTAATTTTTAAGGATTGAACCGAATAAATATTGGGAAACGGCTTCTGCACTCATTGGTTTGGCAAAATAATACCCTTGCCCAAATTCACAGCCCAGTTCGGTTAATTGTTCTAATTGGCTCTTGGTTTCAATTCCTTCTGCCGTGATATTCATCCCCAACGCTTTTCCTAAATCGACGATCGCGCGGATAATTTGCATATTATTAGGATCCGCTTCTAAAAGATTGACAAATGCCCGATCAATTTTGAGGTTATCCACAGGAAACTGTCGCAGATAACTTAAGGAAGAATAGCCAGTGCCAAAGTCATCAATACTAACTTGGATTCCGCGCGATCGAAACCCTTTAATCAGTTTGACCGTTTGCAATGGATTTTCTACAGTCAGGGTTTCTGTAATTTCTAATTTTAATTGTGATGGAGAAAGTCCCGTTTTCTGCAAAACCGATTCTATATCCTCAAATAGAGTTTCATTCCGAAATTGCAACGGGG
>JAVLCL010000169.1:0-7028 GCA_031580825.1 Halothece sp. Uz-M2-17 | reverse complement strand
GTCTCACCTTTTTTGAAGGATAAGGTGACATTCTGGAGAACTTTTTCTGTTGGCGAGTAGCCAAAATCAACAGAAACAAAGTCAATACTTTGCTTAAGACCTGAAAATTGAAGGGTGCCATTTTTGAGATAATGTTTTCCCTTCCGTCTTAGCAGTTGTTTAATGTTATCAAGAGACCCGTAAAACCGATTTAATTGTCCCCGCAACTGATTCAGTTGTGACACCAGTGGCATCATGCGAAAGAGAACAAACATAAAAGTTAACAACGAAGCTGCTCGTAATTCGCCATCAACAATTAATAAGTTAAAAGCCACCACCACCATGCCAATCAAAATTGTTGTTGAAACCCCCTGAGCTAGAGGTTTAACCAAGGTTGAGACTATAGCCACTTTACGATTAGCACTAATAACTTGATCTGTTGCTTCATAGAAGCGTTGCTCTTCAAAGGCTTGTGTCGCTGAGGCTTTAACGGTACGAATGCCATTAATAAACTCAATAGCGACCGAGGCTAAATAACCATTCGCTTTGGGAAGGGCAAAACTCGCCTCCCGCACTCTCGCAATTAAGTTAGAAAGTCCTGCTGATAAAAGCGCAAAGAGCATTAAGGCAATGAGACTCAGTTGCCACGATAGCCAAAACATGGAGACAATATAGGCAAGTAACGTAGAACCGCTGGTAATTAAAGCTGAAATAACGCCAAAGGCTTGTTTAAGATAATTCACCTCGCTGGTCATACTATTAATCAGTTCCCCAGATTGAGTCTTGGCATAATAAGCTAAGCTCAGACTTTGGAATTGATCAAATAATCGCTTGCGAATGCTGTCTGCTAAGTAGAGTTGGGAAAGCTGCGCATAAAAATTACCTAAATACGTTAAAAGAGAGCGTAACCAAACAGCAATGATAATTAATGCAGCTAGACGGTAAACTCTCGCTTGGGCTGAAGCTTCAGTTGCCAAAAACCAGCGATCAAACCACTCAATTCCGGTTTGAATGGGGGGCTCATTAGGATTAGTCAAACCTTGCAAAAAGGAAGCAATTAGCCCCACCGTTGATCCTTCAAAAAAGGCGCTGAGAAGGGTCATGGAGATAGCAAGGATCGCAACGCGAGGAAAATATTTAAATTCCCTAAGAATTAAAAAATTATCCTGCCAAAACCGAGTGGCTTTTAGCCCACGACGACTGACACGAGTTAAATAAGAAATCATAATTTTTAATTGAAACGTAACGCCTCCTCTAACTTCAAAGGACGAAACCCAAATAGTCTCATGTCTCCTTTAAAAACATTCCAAAGTTGCGGTAGTTGATCCAAACGAGTGTGTTTTAACAGCGTTAGATGAGTGGAAAAGGTAATCCGCTCAAATAACCGACCCTTATCATCAACACACCATTCCCGTTCAAAAATAACTTCGTTGTTGATTACTTTGAGTGACAGCATTAAAAATAAAAAGCAAGGACTAACTAATACCAACAAAAAAATGGCAACTAGCCAATCTAAAACGCGAATCAATCCAGCGATGCCAACATTTTCGTTTTTTGTCTGACCAGGCAGTCGTAACCAAACTTCTTTATTTGCCTGTCGAGCAAGGGTCGCCCAAGTTAATATTGCTTCTTTTCCGATTCTGCGATCTAAATATATTTGCTTAACCCCTGAACACTGCAAACAATGACTGAGCCAAACCTCATTACTCAGTGCTGGTAAATCAACTTCCAGTTCTCCTTTTGGTTTCACCCAAAGTTGTTTCTGTCGCCAGCGCAAACGACAAGAACGACAGGGAGAGCCGACATCTACCTCATCCAAGGGTGAATCAGAGTTCGTGGCAGGTAATGTGAGAACAGTGGAAGTTTTGAGTAAGATTGATGAAAATTTCATGGTTTATAGACTACACCTCACACATCTAGAGCGTTATTGTGACCATTTGCCGAATTAGAGACAGAAGAAGTCTGAGAGTCTTCAGGAAGATTGAGCATGGAAGCAGAATATCCTCCTGAACTCCCGTCTTTGATACCATTGACAATAATCCCCAGTAAATTCAATCGAGCTAATAACCCCGTTGCTTGTTGCAACTCCGCTTGATGAATCTGTTCTAAACGACCCACAAGAACAACAGCTTCGGTGGAAGAGGCAATGTGAATGGTATCCGCGACACCCAGCACGGCTGGTGTATCCATTAAAATCAAGTTATAAGTTTGCTGATAAGTATTCAGTAATTCTTCCATCCGCCAAGAGCTCAAGAGTTTCACAGGATCCTCAATCGGAGAACCTGCCGTTAAAACGTCCACTTGAGAATCAAGCGCCGTTAAAGATTGGATGGTAGGGGTGTCTATTCTTCCTTGAAGAAAATCAGTTAGCCCTTGTTGATTGGGAAGATTTAGGATGTTATGAAGTTCGGGTTGTCGTAAATTGCTATCAATGAGCAGTACCCGTTTGCCTAGACGCGAAGCACTGAGAGCAAAACCAATCGCTAGAGTGGATTTCCCTTCTCCCCTGAGAGTAGAGGTGACTGTGATTAGTTGAGGTGGGGCGTTAGGATTGAGTAACTGGATATTCTTATAAATCAAATCCACACTTTCACGAAAGGGTTGCCACTGGAAAATCCCTGGGTTGGAAATAGAATTGACCTCACTAGAGAAAGCTAAGTTCGACCAAAATCCTTCTTTGACTCCAGGCTTCCATTGGGGAACGACACCGAGTAATGGTAGTGATGTTGTCTGTTGGAGTTCCTCAGAAGAATGAATGGCATTATCTAACAATTCTCGGATGTAAACAGCAACGCCACCTAAAAATAAAGCAACTACCCCCCCTAGCAATAAATCTTGTTCCAGATTCGGGGCGATTTTTCGTCCTCCTAGTGGCGGTTCAACTAATTCCCAGTTAAATCCCCCTCGGTTAATTTCAATGCCTAGCTCTTGTCGCGCTTCTAAAAGTTGTTCTAAGGTTGCTCGTTTAACCTCAATTTCTTGTTCCATGCTGTCATATTGAGCTAAGAGGGTTGGAAACTGATTTAAATTGGAGCGTAACTGTGACTCAATTTGGGCTAGGGTTTCTTCTCGACTAGCTAAACTGGCTAACTCGGCTTCTATGGCGACTAACTCTCCAATTAAGTCCAATTCCGTTGAGCCAACTTGTTCCGTTTGCGAATCAGTTCCGATTGAGTTACTCTCAGGAGTAAGAAGATTATTTTTTTCCTGTTCTAGCAGTTGTAAGAGTTCTTCTCGCTCTTCCCGTAGAGTCTGTATCGTTGGACTTGCCTCTGTAAAGCGAGTGCGCTCTTCGATGAGGGCAAGTTGATTGGCTTGCAGTTGTGTCAACAAGTTTTGATAAAGTCCAGATTCACTGAGGCGGGCTACATTCATAGCTTGGGGAAGGGAACGCTTGACTTGTGCTTGGAGAGAATTATATTGAGCCAGCTTTGCTTCATAACTGGCTCTGACTTCTTCTTGTTGCTGTTCAACGGCATTTAATCTTGTCGATAAGGCTTCTGCTTTGACTTCTGGTGAAATTAAGTTATGTCGAGTCCGAAAGGCTTCCAGTTCTGTTTCCATTTGGGCTAGACTTTCTCGCGCGATCGCGATTTGCTCATTAGTAAAGCTCAGCCCTTCCTCTAGCCGTTGATTTTGTTGTTCTAAGTTATACTCCTGATAAATACTTAAGATCGCTGATAAAACGTTTTGAGTCTTCAGTGGATCACCAGCAGTATAATTAGCCTGAAATAACTTCGTTTCTATATCTCTTTCCTCCACCCGCTCTAGTCGGAGATTATTCCTCAGTTTCCCTACCGTCAGGTCAGGATAATCCGCTTGCAAACGCTCAACTGCTTTTTGCAGTAACTCCGAACTCCGCATCAAATTCAATTGCGTTGAGTAATCAACTTCAACACTATTTTCAGTTAATTGAGATATTTCACTGCGATTGGGATTAACTTGATAGTTGGGTTCTACCAAAATTTTGAGATAACTTTCATAAGTCGGGTCTTTTTGCCAAGCCAACACACCTCCCACCGAAAAAACCGTCAAAAATGTTATAAGAAACCAGTAACGTCTGCGCCAAATAATTTTAAATATTTGCCCATATCCTAAATCCCTAGATTCTGGGAAATCAGTAGCCATTTGAGTTGTCATTGGATTTTACTTACTAAGATTGACCGCCGGATTAAGCAAATTGCGTTTGTAGAATTTCTTCAATTTTTTGAAAAAATACTTGCTGAGAAAAGTTACTCCTCGCATGATGGTTTATCTGTTGATAATCCCAGTGATAGTGTTGAGCTTCATAAAGAGCAGCCTGCAAAGCGTCAGGGGTTTGTTTTTTAAATAAAATTCCTGTTTTTCCATCTATTTGTGTATCAAGTATTCCCCCAGCACCATAAGCAATAACGGGTGTTCCACTGAGATTTGCCTCAATGGGAACTAACCCATAATCTTCTAATGCAGCAACAATGACGGCGCGAGCTTTTGACATAAAAAAAGTTCGTAACTCATCACTGACAAACCCTAAAAACTTAATATTATCTAATGCTTTTTTCTCTAAAGATTCTCGCTCCGGTCCATCACCAATAATTAGTAAGGGCCATCCGAGCCAATTAAAGGCTTCAATAATAATATCGATTCTCTTATAGCTTAATAACCGAGAAGAGACTAAGTAGTATGAATCTTTTTCTTCAGAAAAACTAAACTTTCTGGCATCAACTGGATAATTAACAACAAATGCTTCTCGCCCATAAATTGCTTGAATTCGTTGAGCAACTGTGGTGGAATTGGCAATATAAACATTCGGTTCTTGGGCATATTCTAGGTCTTGTTCTCTTAAAAAATTAAATAATGAATTCAGAACAGGCGTAAAAGAACGATAAGTTTGATATTCCTTCAGATAAGTTTGAGTATCCCAAAGGAAGCGGGTAACATTATGACAAAAACAAATATGAATCGCATCTTCTCGTTTCTTCACGGCTTTAGCAAAACTGGAAGTGCTACTAATAATTAAGTCATATTCCTGTAAATCTAACTTTCTAAATGCAGCAAAGTATAGGGGAGCCAATAAGCGAAAATATCGTTTAGAAAAGGGAATATTTTGTAAAACTGTTGTGTTAATTCTTCGCTGAGGGATAGAAATCGTATTTCTTGGCTCATAAATAGAGGTAAAAATATCCGCTTCTGGAAAATATTGACAAAAGAGCTCAAAGACTCGTTCTGCGCCACCTCGTTGAGTCAGATAATCATGCACTAACGCGATTTTCAGCATTGTTTTATCTCATTACTTGAAGTCACTAAAAAGGAGGACTTTAAACTTTGTCTAAAACCGCATCAAAATTTCTAAGAGATTGCTCCAAAGAAAATTTTTGTCGAGCTTGGATTGCTCCTTGTTGAGCTAACTTGCTAGATAAAACTGTATCTGTTAGTAAGGTTTGGATAATTTCTGCTAAAGCACCGGTATCTCCAGCGGGGAATAAACGTCCATTGCAACCATCTTCAATTAACTCCACTGCTCCTCCGGTTGCAGAAGCAATGATTGGTTTTTGGGCTAACTGCGCTTCAATAATGACTCTTCCAAAGGGTTCAGGAGCGGTTGAAGGATGCACAATGAGATCACAGGCTTGCATTAAGGAGGGAATATCATCACGGAATCCCAGCCAGTGTACTCGCCCTTGTAATTCTGGTAATTCAATCAACGATTTAATTTGATTAACATAGTCAGTTTCCCCAAATAGAGCATCTCCGACAATCAGAACATGAACCTCTGGTAATTGCTTCACAGCTTCGAGGAGAATATGTTGTCCCTTCCAATAAGATAATCGACTAAAAACACCGATCAGAGGAAGATTGATCAAGCCTAGTTCTTGACGAATCTCGTTGGGAGTCTTGCTGATTCTTGCCATGAATGATTCTGGGCAAATTCCATCGTAAACAACATTTACCAACTGAGGATTTCCACCCACTTGTACAAACGCCTCACCTGTGGCTTGGGAATTAACAATGACCTGAGTTGCATAGCGATTGGCTAAGGTCGTTGCAACTTTACAATTGACGCGACTAAAATGGCTTGCGGTGAGAATATCACGTAAGTGCCATACCACCGGTGGAGAACCTCTGAGTCTTGCCAGTGCTGCTACGATAAAGGCTTTTTGAGAGTTAGCGTGAATGATTTCAAAGTTTTGTGAGAAACTTGCTATTTCTCCAGCTATTTGCCACAGGGAAGAAACCGCTTTCAAACTTTCCCACGTTGAACTCGCTCGGATCGATAATACCTGCTCCGGTGCAGGTAATACTCTAAACTTTATGCCCAAATTACGTAGTTTTTCAGATAAATCACCATGACTTAAAAGTAAGACTTGACTCAATTCTTGATAAGTCTGAGCTAGGTCGATTAAACACAGTTCTCCTCCTCCTAAAACAGCAGAGTGGTTTAGAAAGAGGATACGACGTTTTTTGGTCAAGATTTTAAAATTTGAAAATAGTATTAAATTAAATTCATTAATTGAGACACAGATTTTGTCTAAAGAGACACTTTTTCTGTGTACTTAATAATTTGAGTGCACTCAGGGGTGTCTTCTCAAATTATTTTTGATGGCAGTGCCACCACAAGAACATATGAGTTAAATTGTATTTGCTGATTCAGTATTTACATCGAGAGTATATAACTTAAATTTTCAACTGAATGTTGTTTTAGTTACAAAACAAACTTCCAGTGAACAGTTTATCCTTGATTTCAATGATAAATATTATTGATTTAACTAATGCATCTAAATATTAACACTGTTTTTTTTTGAAGGCAACACCTTTAAAAGAAATTTCAAGCGCAAAAACACTTAAATACTTGTAAGTAGTTTAAGCGGGGGAATATCCCCTTTGCTTTCCTAGAGGAGGATGTCACAATCAGACAAGCGTTCATTTCTTTTGGTTACAATCGCGCTTGCCATGACCGCGATTGATACAATTCTGTGTATGGTTAAACTCCCGACTCCTGATAGAGATAAAGCTGACTCCCCTGTTACCCCACCTGAAGGCAAAAAACTGGGGACGTTTGGTGGCGTTTA
>JAVLCL010000168.1:0-7085 GCA_031580825.1 Halothece sp. Uz-M2-17 | reverse complement strand
TGCCTTGTCGATGTCTTCTACTGAGACGGCGTTGGAGTTTCTTAAGCCTGTGTTCGGACTGTCTTAGGAACTGAGGATAAATAACTAAGTTGTCGTTTTGGTCTTTAATGAAATATTTGATTCCTAGGTCTAGACCAACAACTTCTCCTGTATAGGTTCCTTCTTCAACTCTTTCTACGTCTAAACAGAATTGAGCATAGTACCCATCCGCACGGTGAATTACCCGCACCCGATTAATTTTGCTTCTGAGGATATCTTCCCTTGCCTTACCATTACAGTAGAGAGAGAAAGTTCCAGCTTTGAAGCCATCTGTGAAAGCGATTTGATAACCGTCTTCTGATAGTTTCCAGCCACTGGTTTTGTATTCAACCGAACGGCTATGCTTCTTAAATTTAGGATAACCGACGGGTTTAACACCATTACGACAGTTTTCATAAAAGCTTTTAACCGAAGACCAAGCACGATCCGCGTGAGCTTGTCGAGCCATGCTGTTCAGTTTCTTGGCAAAAGGAAATTCTTGGGCTAAGTCTTTGCAGAAAGATTGCATTTTAGACTTTCCAACCTTTTCCCCATCCATCCACAACCGCAAGCACTTGTTTCTGATGAACTGTCCAGTACGGATAGCTTCATCAAGTGCTTGATACTGTTGTGATGTACCGTCTTTGAGTTTAGCTTCTCTGACTAGCATGGCTCGACCTAACCAACAACAAATATAACTATAACACAAAATCTTACCAATGGTTTAAGCTGGTAAAGTCTCCCTAGAAGGGGCCGGAGCGAAGGTGAGAAGCTTTAAACCCCAAAGTATAGGTAACCCGATTGCCTTGCCCAATCGACAATTAGACTGTTTTCAGCAAACCCTAATTATTTTGAATCATTTGTTGGACTTGTTTTTTCAATTGAGGATCTTGGCGAACTGCTTGGAGAATTTCTTGAAAACGAGTGACTTCTAATCCTTGTCCTTGAACCGCTTCTTTCATTTCAGATTGGGTATTACGCTGAATTTGAGCCAGTTGTTGGGTCGCACTCTCAAATTTTGCCATTTCTGCTTCTGAAGCATCACTTTCGACTTCAGGATTGCGTTGTGCTTGTAAAATTTCTCGGAATCGCTCTTGACTTAATCCTTCTTCATCAATCGCTGTACTAATTTCATCTCTAGATTCGAGTTGAATCGTTCGCATTTCTTGGATTGCAGCAGCAAACTTTTCCAATTCTTGGGAGTTAATATCCGTTGAGGAAGATTGTTTAACTTCCATAGTTGATGTTGGGGTTAGCGATTGGGCTAATGCTGGAGTCGATAAACTTAAAAAAATGGCAAGACTCGCACTACTAACACATAAAGATTTGAACATTGATTTTTCTCCTGATTCAGTGGCGATATTAAGGAATTGAAACTTAAAACGTGGGATTGATTGTGATTCCAATTCTCCCCTATGCTAACAGCAAGACTTTTTAGCGCAAACGTTGGTAGCGCATACCGGGGGCTTGGCTGATTAAACCCAGTAATTCCAGTTGTAAGAGTCCTGCTGAGACTTGATTGGCTTCTTTTTGTACCGTTTGCACAATCACATCAAAAGCAGTGGGTTCTGGCGCGATCGCGCTTAATAATTCCTTTAGATCGGGGGCAATATCAGGTAAAGGGGGGGGTGTTTCTTCAAATAAATCCAATTGGGGCATGGTTCCCAGCATTTCTAATAAATGCCCTTCACCAAGAATAACGTTCGCTCCATGATTTAATAAGCCTAAACAGCCGATCGCGTTTTTATTTTCTAAGGATCCCGGTAACACATAAACATCCCGTCCAAATTCGTTGGCATATTTCGCGGTAATCAACGCACCGGATTTTTCAGGGGCTTCCGTAACAATCACCGCCCGAGATAAGCCAGCAACAATCCGATTTCGGGCGGGAAAGTTTCCGCGATCGGGTTTTGTCCCTATGGGATATTCTGTAAAGATTGCCCCTTGTTGTTCAATTTTTGGGTAAAGCTGACGGTTGTCTTGGGGATAGGTAATATCCAAACCGGTTCCTAATACTGCCAAGGTGCGTCCCCCTGCGTCTAAACAACTCTGATGCGCGATCGCGTCAATGCCAGCAGCTAATCCTGAAACAATCGTATAACCGTGTTTGACTAAAGCCGTTGTAATTTTTTGCGTCCATTTGCGACCGTAGTCACTGGGCGATCGCGTGCCAACAATACTAATTAACGGTTGGCTTCCCTGCATTTCCGCAGCATTAATATTCCCCCGATAGTAGAGGATCGCCGGTGGCGTTGGGGTTTCTAGCAGTAAACGGGGATAGTCAGCATCGGCTGGGGTCAAAAAAGGAGGATGATTTGCCTCATGTTCAGCGAGGACTTTTTCTGGTGTCAAGCGCGATCGCTGCTCCAGAATTTGTTGCAGGTTTTTATTGCCAATCCCCGCAACCGTTTGCAGTTCCCTCGGAGTTGCCGTCCAAGCAGTTTCTAAACTCGAAAACCGTTCTCGCAACCGTTGAAGCGTCACAGCCCCCACCCCTGAAATTTGCGACCAAGCCAACCAATACGCCCGTTCTGATGTCATGTTAATACCAACTACTGACCACAGCAGCGATCATAACCAAGACTATCGAGAATGAGGTCACTTACTGCATTAGCAATGGCAAACTCCCCATAAAAACTCTTACTAAAATCAAAGGCTTGCATTTCGGTAATAATGGCAACCACCAAAGACCCTAAATCATTTTCCCCTTCTAGGCGTTGACGGACAAAAATCTGCGCTGCTTGTTGGGCAATGTCGTCATTGACCCTTTCGGGGATAAATTCTTCATCCAACCATTTTTTGAGGGCAACTTGGAGCCATTCGCGCTCCTGTTCTGGGTTTTCCATAGCAGGGAGGGTAATGGGTTTAACGGGATCACTCATAGTTACTGGCTCTAGAAAAATAGTTTAATGATATTTTAAAGGTTGCATTTTCAAATTGCCTGTCACTCACGAGAGAATAAAGTGAAACCAAGGGCAATGGGAATCATGATACAACAAGCATAGAGTCCTGATTGATAAGAGCCAAAGGTTTCTTTAAACAGAGCTAATAAAGAAGGTCCCACTGCACTCCCAATCACTAAACTGGTCATCTGCATCCCGCCGATCGCGCCTAAATAAGCCCGTCCAAACAAACGCGGTAAGGCAATTGTGGTTAAGGTTGCAAAAAAGCCACCACTTGCCCCTAAACCTAAAATACCAATAATTCGCCACGGAAGGAGGTTGAGATTGGCAATCCCCACAAACCCTAAAAATTGCAGCAACAGTAACGTCACAACCAGCCACTTGAGTCGGACGCGATCTGAAATCACTCCCACTAAAAAACCTGTAATCGTCGCTAAAACACCAATGGGAAGGAATAAACTCACCGCTTGCTGTTCTGTCAGTCCGCCTTGTGTGCCTAAATCCACTAAGTTAAACGTAATGCCAGTGACAGTTAACGAATGAATGGAAAGAGCAAGGGTAACACTCCAAAATTCGAGGGTTTTAATCGCCTGTGACGCATTCAGTTCACCCACTTTTGCCACATTTTGCTTTGATTGTTCTTGCTCAGAACTTTCTTGATTCTCAGGCGGAGTGCCATCCATGGTTAACCCACAGACTTCTGGATTATCCCGATAGAAAAGCCACCCGAGCAAGGTCATCCCCAAGCCCACCGTAACCGCTAAACCAATCCAACCGCCACGCCAGCCTAAACCTCGAATCCAAAAACTGAGGAGTAACGGTGCTGAGGAAAAGCCAAAGGAAATAAACACATTCGCAATCCCAGAGACGAATCCCCGACGACGGTCAAACCATTTTCCTAACATCGTCCGACTGACGAGTGTCAGAATCCCTTGTCCAGTGAAACGGAGGGCAATAAATCCAACAGCCATCACCCCTAAGCCAATGAAAGACCGATTAACCTCAGGTAGGGAATTATTAAGGAGCGCGATCGTATAGTCACAGAGGCTTAAATAGATAAGGGTCAGCCCTAAGCCCATTGAGGCTAACATCACCGTTAATCGCGCCCCAAAGCGGTCAATGAGTCTTCCACCGAGGGGAAGTAAGAAGCCACTGCCTAATGTGCCAATGAGATAAGCAGAACTCAGTTGCACGCGAGATAATCCGGTTGCTTCTATAACTGGGTCGGTAAAGACACTCACCCCTGCGGTTTGCCCAGGAATACTAAATAATGTCCCAACGGTGGCAAAAACAGCAATGACCCAGCCATAAAAGAAAGGAAAACGTTTTGGCGAAATCGGAAAATTGGGATCAGAGGCGGTTTTGAGAAATGGAAAACGAGAGAATTTCAATTGGTTATCTGTTTTTAGTTCTTTGCAAAATAGACAATTCGTTGCAGCGAATAAAAAATTCACCCGCTCTCCCTCTTAGTCAAAACTGACTTAGCTGATTATCTTGAGGGGTTTTATAACTGATTGTAGCAATACCCGATCACGCTCTCCCCATCCCTTCCATAAAGCGCGATCGCGCCCTCAAAAGTCAATTACCCTACTCAAACAGCGATCGCGCTACCCCTTATAATAACGATCACGCCCTACAAGGTTATAATCATAGATAACGCTTTAGTTCACAACTGCGAGGATAAAAGTTCATGGAAACCCAAAATATTAAGGAAAAAGCACGACATTTAATTGATAAATTGCCAGAAAATTCAACTTGGGATGATTTAATGTATGAAATTTATGTTAGACAAGCAGTAGAGTCTGGAATAGATGATAGTGAAGCAGGTAAAGTTGTTCCTGTTGAAGAGGTAAGGGCTAAGTTTGGATTGCAAAAATGAAAGTTTTTTGGACTGAAACAGCTATCAATCATTTATCTTCTATTTACAACTATATTTCCCAAACTTCTCCCCAATATGCCCAAAGAATTGTTGAAAGATTAACTAAACGCTCTGAACAGATTGCTGATTTTCCCTTATCAGGTCGTGCTGTTCCAGAATTTGAAACTAAGCAGATTCGAGAAATAATTGAAGGTTCTTACCGTATTATTTATTATATTAAATCTGAGCAAATTGATATTCTAGCTGTTCTTCATGGTTCTCAGCAGATCAACTCTACAGAAGAAAAATAACGCAAGGATTTGTTAGATATTTCAAAATGATCGCGCTCCCCTTACCTTTTCACTTGCACCCGATCGCGCTACTTCTTCTCCCTTCATCAAACAGCGATCGCGCCCCGAGCTTCCCTCATTCTAAACAAACGACGAATATTCTGTTCAGTAATCGCATTACCGAAAAATAATGCTTCATTAATTCTGAAATAAATTTTGAAAGGGTTGGGTGTTTTTCCAGCGATAAGTATTGAAATCCCGTTGATCGACCGAGAAAATACGTCCATGTCCTAAATATTCTGCTAAAATAACCAAGGAGGCATCTGCCAAATCCATAGGCAAATTTTGATATTGTGCCATTAGGTTCTCAATGCGTTCTAAATAATCTTCTTGAAGATTAAATACTTGAAATTGTTGTGAATATTGTTGAAAAATATTTATTAGTTTAATTTGTTTTTGGACTCCTTGAGCAACATTTTGGGAACGTTGCAAAAGGAGATAACAACTTTCGGTTAAAACACTCCAAGTTGTGATTAGAGGTTCATAGGGATATTGGGCTAGGGTTTTTTGTGCGTTTTGATGATATTGGTCTCTGTCATTAAACAAGGCAACCCAAAATCCCGTATCAACGATTATCATATTTAGAATCTAATCCTTCTTTGAGAACAGACTTATAATTAGCAGAGAGGCCTGATTCCCCACTAATACAGCCAATTAATCCAGATTCTTGTAAAAGTTCTAAGGTAGTTGGTTGATCGCTAAAATTTTGGTCTGTTGGAGTTGGTTGTTTTTCAGGTGAGGAATAGCGTTTTTTTAAGATTTCAATAAAATCTATAAGGAGTAATTGAGCCTCTTCTGGTAATTTTTTAATATCCTCTTCTACTTGCTCAATATTAATCATGATGTAGCTGTTACGAGCCAATCGGGTATCTTTTCTATTTCTTAGACATTATAACTTCCCAAGTCAGGTCAGGGAAAATGTTGGAGTTGCGATGGTTAATCCCACCTAAAAAGGCAATGACTCTACTCAAACAACGATCGCGCCCTCAAAAGTCAATCGTGCCTCCCTTTCACTTGCACCCGATCTAGCGAAGCTACCGTCCCTCGGGAATCGCACCCTCATAAGTCAATTCCCCTGCTCAAAGCGCGATCGCCTTGGGTAATGCCCAGTAAAAACCAAATTTTATTCTTTGCTCGCAACTACAGACTCAATTGACTTCAAACAAAGACTGATGACGGTTTAAGGTTTTCTTTAGGAACAGTCTCTTAGTCACTTGGTTTAAGATAGCAAACTAATAAACCAACTCCAACACCAGCCAATACAACAGCAGCAACTCTGAAAACCTTGAATACTGATAGAGGAATTGATATAAAGGCAGACTCTCCAGCACATGTTTCAACTGCAGAAAGTAACCCAAGAGCAAAGCCAGTATATAAAACCCTATATTCTAGAAAACTTACTTCCCCACTCGGATCGATCGCGTTAATCGGGTTTCCCTCAGTATAAAGATAATCATTCAAACTCAAGGGTCTTTCCAAGAAGCCTGCAAACGGGTCTCTTGACACAAACCGTCCCGTCACTGGATCGTAATATCGCGCTCGGAGATAGTAATTTTCTAACTCACGATCAAACTGTTCTCCTGTAAATTTATAGGAATTTTGCTGTATCTCCAACTGATTAATCACACTTCCATAAGGATCATAGAGATAAGTATTTGCTACATTTCCTGAAAGATCAGTTAATAGCCGAACGCTACCCAGAGAATCAGCGTGATAGAAGCCTTTTTCCGTGTCTCTGGTTTGGCTGATGAGATCATTCCCATGCGTGTAAACGACCTGAATAATCCCGCCAGGACTATATTCTTCAATCACTTGGGCAAACTCCTGCTGATTTGCATCAATCAGGAATCGCGTTTCTTCACCATCCACCGTTTTACTAACGCGGATGCCATCGGTATTATATTGATACTCAATATTGGTCGTTGTTCCGCCCTCAGTAATCGCAGCGCTGGCTAA
>JAVLCL010000167.1:0-7091 GCA_031580825.1 Halothece sp. Uz-M2-17 | reverse complement strand
AATGAGGAACGTTCCTTTAGCATTATCTCCCGCTTCATCTTTTTCCATGTAAGGTTCAAGATGCGCTACTGCAGCTTTCATGGTTTCTGCAGACTGTAATACGAAGGGAAGCTGCATTTCGCCAGCACCAAAACGTTCCCCAACCACTTTCATACCATCAAGGAGGAACTTATTAATAATATCCAACGGTGGATAAGTGTTCATTGCTTCATCGAGAACATCATTTAAGCCAATGCGTTCCCCATCAATAATGTGCTGTTTGAGTTTGTCTTCGATGGAAAGATTTTCCATGCTAGAGGCAGCAACGTCTGCTTTTTTACCCGCGAAGACTTCGGTTAATTTCGTCAGCGGGTCATAGGTGCAGATCCCGTCTTCATTAAACTCACGACGGTCATAAATCAGGTCACGGCAAATCTGCTGATGTTCTTCTTCGATTTTTGCTAGGGGAACAATCTTACTCGCGCTGACAATGGCTGCATCCATTCCTGCTTCAACGGCATCGTGAAGAAAAACAGAATTGAGGGCAACCCTTGCGGCTGAATTCAAGCCAAAGGAGAGGTTAGAAACCCCCAGCATGATATGACATTCGGGTAAGTTTTCCCGAATCATCCGAATCGACTCCATGGTTTCTTTTCCGTTGACTCGGTCTTCTTCAATCCCAGTAGAAATGGGAAGGGCTAAGGAGTCAAAGAAAATCTCCGAGGGAGGAATGCCATATTCTACTGCTTGGCGATAAGCACGTTGGGCAATTTCAAATTTCTTCTGAGCGGTTCTTGCCATCCCATCTTCATCAATAGTACCGACAACAACACCTGCCCCATATTTTTTCGCGAGTTCTAAGACTTTGAAGAAGCGTTCTTCGCCATCTTCATAGTTTGTAGAGTTAATCAGGCATTTCCCACCAGCCGTTTTTAACCCCACTTCCATTTTTGTCCATTCGGTGGAGTCCACCATCAGCGGAAGGGTCACGTTATTCACTAAACGGGAAACGACTTCATACATATCCCGTTCGCCGTCACGCCCTACATAGTCCACGTTGACATCAAGGACGTGCGCTCCTTCTTTCACCTGAGATTTGGCAATAGAAACCAGACCATCCCAGTCTTCTTCGTTGAGGAGAGTGCGGGTTTTTTTCGACCCACTGGCGTTCAGGCGTTCCCCAATAATTAAGAAGGAGTTGTCTTGAATATAGTTTTGGGTACTGTAAATGGAAGCAGCAGCACATTCATTTTTGGGATGACGCTCTTTTGGTGTGAGATTTTTAGAAATCTCATATAGCTGTTCGATATGGTCAGGGCGGGTTCCACAACAGCCACCAACCACCTGCACGCCTAAGTCTTCTACGAAGTGCATTAATGCCATCCGCAGTTCCGTAGGAGTCAGTTTATAGTGGGCTTGTCCACCGACGTTTTCGGGAAGTCCTGCGTTGGGAATACAGGAAATAACAAATGGCGAGTGTTCCGACAAATATTTGATGTGTTCTTTCATTTTGTCGGGACCAGTTGCACAGTTTAACCCTAAAATATCAATGTTATAAGGTTCGAGGATGGTCAGTGCTGCATCAATTTCGGTTCCCACTAACATCGTTCCCATAACTTCCATGGTGATGGAAACCATAATGGGAATGCGATCGCCTTTTTCGGCAAAGACTTCTTCTACTGCGTTCAAAGCAGATTTAATTTGCAGGACATCTTGACAGGTTTCGATGATAAATAAGTCGGCACCGCCATCATAAAGCCCAGAGGCTTGTACACGGTAGGACTCTTTCATGGTGTCAAAGTCAATGTGACCCAAGGTGGGCAGTTTGGTGGTGGGTCCCATTGCCCCAGCAACAAAACGGGGTTTTTCGGGGGTTGAATACTCTTGCGCCACACGCTTAGCGAGTTCCGCTGCCATTTTACTCAGTTCGTAGGCTTGTTCGGGAATATCATATTCCGCTAAAACCACAGAACTGGAACCAAAGCTGTCGGTTTCAATGACATCCGCACCCGCTTCTAAAAATTCACGGTGAACCTGTTCAATGGCTTCGGGTTTAGATTTTACAAGATATTCATTACACCCTTCGAGTTCAGCACTGCCAAAATCTTCTAGAGTGAGTTCTTGCCTTTGTAACGATGTTCCCATCCCGCCATCAAAGACGAGGACAGGTCGTTCTGGAGAGTGAAGTCTTTCCAGAAAGGCACTTTTTAATTTCGGTTTAGTTGTTGTCATAAGCTCAGAGATTCTTCTGTTGACCAGTTAATTGCTGACTAGCCTTTCAATTTTGGTCGCATTTATTACATATTATAAAGACTATCATCCCATACGCTTGTCACAGAGGTAAATGGTATGAGTCTGTAGTACTCCTTCTGGCGGATTGCTAATAGAAGAGAAAGAACTGTAAGTTTGAGCAAGCTCAAGGCAAATCAAATCACGCTACATTATAAATGAATTGATTTGACTTCAATTTGAAGTAATTTAACGATAAAATGGACAATAAGAAAGTTTTAGTGACTGGAGCAACGGGAAGAACCGGCTCAATTGTACTGAAAAAATTACGCCAAAATACAGAGTTTCATCCGTTTGGTTTTGCGCGATCGGAAACAAAAATCAAAGAAATTTTTGGTTCTTCTGAAGGATTTCATCTAGGCGATATTCGAGATAAGAACTCTCTTCAACCGGCAATTCAAGATTGCCATGTTCTAATTATTATCACCAGTGCGACCCCGCAAATGAAACAACCTCCTCAGGAAGGAGAACGTCCTGAGTTTATATATCCGGAAGAGGCAACACCAGAAATTATTGACTATCAAGGACAAGTGAATCAAATTGATCTAGCGCAACAAGCAGGGGTTGAGCATATTATTTTGATGGGGTCAATGGGCGGAACGAATGAAAATCATCCCCTGAATAAATTGGGCAATGGCAATATTTTAATTTGGAAAAGAAAGGCGGAACAATATCTGATCGATTCCGGAATTGATTATACGATTATTCGGGCTGGGGGGTTACTGAATGAATCAGGTGGAAAACGAAAATTATTAGTAGGGAAACATGACACATTACTGAATCGTGAATCGCCAACGATTCCCCGAGAAGATGTGGCAGAGTTGATTGTCCAAGCCCTTGTTATTCCAGAAGCGAGAAATAAGGCGTTTGATGTGGTGTCGGAGGCAGCTTCTCCAGCAGCAGTGACAACTGATTTTGCTGCTTTATTTGCTCAAACAACACCCGGGCTTTAATTGATCGGTAGGATCAAATTAGTAATATTATTTCCGATCAATCCAAAGGGAGGTTCAGCTTGGATATTGAGAGGCAAGCCAGTACTCAATCAATCACAGAAGTTTGCCAAAACCTCACTGTTAATGCTGATCAGGGATTGACGATCGCGCAAGTTGAACAACGACAACAACGCTATGGTCTCAATCAACTGCAAAAAGTTAAGGGGCGAACCCTGTGGCAAATTTTGATTGATCAGTTTAAAAGTCCCATTATTGGACTCTTAGCGATTGCAGCACTTCTTTCTTTTGCGTTTCAAGAATGGATTGAAGGAATTGCAATTTTGATCGCGATCGCGCTCAATGCTGGCATTGGGTTTATTACAGAAATCAAAGCGGTGCACTCGATGGAAGCTCTGCAAAAACTCACGCAAACCTATGCCACGGTTCGCCGAGTGGGTCGCATCACATCTGTGAATACAGAGGAACTGGTACCGGGAGATATTGTTTTACTCGAAGGCGGGGATTTAGTTCCTGCTGATCTGCGCTTGCTGGAGTCTTCAAAATTACAAGCAGATGAATCGGCTTTAACGGGAGAGTCGCTTCCCGTTAGTAAAGATAGTAGGCAAGTTGAGGCGAATCTGCCCCTAGCAGAACAAAAAAATTTATTATTCAAAGGCACGGCAATCACGCGGGGAAGTGGAATGGGTGTGGTGATTGCCACGGGGATGCGGACGGAATTGGGGAAAATTTCAAAATTAATGGCTGAAGCGGAAGCCGAGGTTACTCCTTTAGAAAAACGCTTAGAACAACTGAGTCAACGCTTAATTGGGTTGACCTTAATTTTATCGGTCTTTGTCGCCATTGCTGGGATTCTCGGCGGACAAGAATTATTCCTGATGGTCGAAACCGCGATCGCGCTGGCTGTTGCGGTGATCCCTGAAGGATTACCGATTGTGGCGACGGTTGCTTTAGCCCGAGGAATGTGGCGCATGGCACAACGGAATGCTTTAATGAATCGTCTCTCGGCAGTAGAAACTCTCGGTGCCACTAATATTATCTGTACGGATAAAACGGGGACATTGACGGCAAATCGAATGACCCTAACCCAAATTGCTTTAGGAGAGGAAGCGTTTACCGTTACCGGACAAGGTCTAGAACAACAAGGGGCGTTTCTTCAGCAAGAGGAAGCAGTGAATCCGAGCCAACACAATACATTACAAGCCTTACTCACCGTTGCTGTCCTTTGTAATAACGCGACCTTACCCAGTGCGAATGACCAAGACGCTCTCATCGGTGACCCAACTGAAGTTGCGCTTTTAATTGCTGGGGCAAAAGCGGGATTGGATCGCCATCAACTTTTAAAAAATCTCCCCGAAATTCGAGAAGTTGCCTTCGATTCGGAAAGTAAGCGCATGGCAACGATTCATCAAGCAGACGATTGGGATTATCCTTTTGTAGGCAGTATTGAAAGTACAGAAGGCTCTTATTTAGTCGCGGTGAAAGGCGCGCTGGAAACTGTGTTGCCCCTTTGTTCTCATTATCTGGTGGCTCAGGAAGAACGATCTTTGACGCATAAAATTCGTAAACAGTGGCGCGATCGCGCTCATAATATGGCAACAGATGGCTTAAGAGTGTTATCCCTAGCTTACAAAGTTGTGGATCATCCCGACAGTGAGCCTTATGAGAATCTAGTTTGGTTAGGGTTAGTGGGCTTACTCGATCCACCGCGATTGGAAGTGAAAGAAGCCATTGAAGATTGTCATCAAGCTGGAATTCGAGTCATTATGTTGACCGGAGATCAGCCAGTCACTGCTCGTAAAATTGGCATCGCAGTAGGATTAATTACAGACGAAAACATCCCCATCCCACAAGGAGAAACTTTAGAACATCTCGAGCAACTCTCTGAGTCAGAGCAACAACAATTATTACAAGTTCCCATCTTTGCCCGCGTTACACCAGAGCAAAAACTCAATCTGATTACCCTTCATCAACGACACCAAGCGATTATTGCCATGACAGGAGATGGTGTTAATGATGCCCCAGCGCTGAAAAAGGCGGATATTGGCATTGCCATGGGGGAGCGGGGAACCCAAGTGGCAAAAGAATCTGCAGACATGATCTTGCAAGATGACGCTTTCTCCACAATTGTGATTGCCATTGCTCAAGGTCGCACCATCTTTAATAATATTCGCCAATTCACACTATATCTCCTCTCAGGGAATGTTGGTGAAATTATCGCTGTTGCCATTACATCATTTGTTGGTGCCCCGCTTCCGATTCTTCCGTTACAGATTCTCTTTTTAAACGCCGTGAATGATGTCTTTCCGGCTCTGGCTTTGGGGGCAGGTGAAGGCAATGCGAATGTCATGAATCGTCCGCCACGAAATCCTGCAGAACCGATTTTAAGTCGTCATTACTGGTTCCTGATTGGGATATATGGAGTTATTATTGCTGCAACGGTTGTTGGCATTTTCGCGATCGCGCTGCAAGTTTTAAACCTTCCGTTAGACCAAGCGGTAACGATCTCTTTTCTCACATTAGCGTTTGCTCGCTTGTGGCACGTTTTCAATATGCGCGATCATGAGTCTGGCTTATTCCGTAATGAAATTACCGTTAACCCCTATATCTGGGGGGCGTTAGGCATTTGTCTTGCTTTATTACTCCTCGCCACTTATACCCCCGGACTCTCAACTGTCTTAGCACTGGTTCATCCTGGTGTACAAGGTTGGACTTTAATTCTCGCTGCCAGTTTGATTCCCCTTTTCTGGGGTCAATTTCTGAAACGTTGGCTCTAGTTTAAAGAACTATTTTTTTTCCTGCTCATCCCCATTGAAATAAGTTTCCAGCACTTCCCGTACCATGGGTGCAGCAACAGAACCGCCACCGCCACCAGAATGTTCGGCAAAGGCAACCACCACAATTTCTGGGTCATCATAAGGCGCATACGCCCCAAACCAAGCGTGAGACTTCCCTGGCGGAGCTTCAGCAGTGCCACTTTTGCCAGCAACAGGAGGTAACGAAGGTCTTTTCACCGCCGTTCCCGTTCCTTCAGCGACCACCGCTCTTAACCCTTCTTGCAAGGTACGAATGGTGCTCGGTTTTAAGTTCATAGACACTTTTCTTGGGGGATAACCCTGATCAGTTTTCAGTAAATGAGGATTCACCCGATATCCCCCATTTGCAGGAACAGCAAACATCACCGCAACTTGTAAGGGGGTGGCAAGGGTAAACCCTTGTCCAATAGACATATTGACCGTATCTCCATCAGACCAACCCCAATCAAACCGTTCTTGTTTCCAAGTTTCATCGGCAATTAAGCCAGAACTTTCTGCAGCAAGTTCGAGAGTCGTTTCTTCCCCAAACCCATACCGTCTCGCCCAATCAATTAATACTTCTCCGCCCACCCCACGACCAATTTGTCCAAAGAAAGTGTTACTACTCCAAGCCAAGGCTTGCACATAACCCATCGGACCAAATCCCGCCCGATTCCATTCCCCAAACCGGACTCCCGAAACATTTAAGTAGGCATAAGTATTTAAAACTGTATTGGGGGGATATTGTCCCGACTCCATCCCTGCGGTTGCTGTAACAATTTTGAAGGTGGAAGCTGGGGGAAACCCTCGTAAGGCACGATTGACAAAGGGATTATCTTTGGCTTGTAGTTTTTGCCACGTTTCGGGGGTAATGCGACCCGAGAAAATATTGGGGTTAAACGTGGGACGACTTGCCATTGCTAAAACGCCCCCTGTGTCAGGATCTAAAGCCACGATCGCGCCAATTTGATCGCCAAGGGCTGCTTCTGCTGCTTTTTGCAATTCTAAATCCAGCGTTAAGGTAACATTTCCCCCTGATTTTGCACTCTTTTCCCCTAAAATTTGAATGATGCGACCA
>JAVLCL010000166.1:0-7099 GCA_031580825.1 Halothece sp. Uz-M2-17 | reverse complement strand
CTTTGTGCTAACTTTACGCTTTATTCCCATTACGCCTTTTAATCTGATTAATTTTCTCTTTGGTTTAACCCCAATTCATTCGTTTCCCTACACTTTAGGAACATTGGTGGGAATTATCCCAGGAACGTTTGCTTATACTTGGTTAGGGGTAAGTGGAATGGAGGCACTACAAGGGCGCGATCGCGCTTCTTTTTTTCTCGCCCTTACTTTCTTAGCCTTACTTTCTGCAATTCCGTTTTGTCTGCGTAAAAAGTCATAGTCATTGGTCATTGGTCATTAGTCATTAGTCATTAGTCATTAGTCATTGGTTCTTTGGTATAGCAGTCCGTATTCAGGTTAGGACGTGATTAGACTCTAAAATCTAGTGACAGCTTACTATTGTTTAGCGCGTAGTGTTATAACTCGTCACTGCTAAATCCCCCCAAACTGAATCTGTCTGAGGGGATGAAAAGTTTTAAACCGTTGTAGTTGCTTGGGCTTGGTTTAAGGCTTCAAACTGGGTTAATGCTGCTTTAATCCAGGCTGCATTGTCTCGATAGTGAGTGGCTGTGACTAAATTGCGATCCACAACAACCGCTTCCTCTTTGAAATTACCCCCTGCATTCACTAAATCGTCTTTACAACCGGGATAAGCGGTGACATCACGCCCTGATACAACTTTTGCAGAAACGAGTACCCAAGGACCATGACAAGTGCTAGCAATAACTTTTCCTTTTTGGTCGAAATCATGGAGAAACTGAAGTACATTAGCAATTTGGCGAACGCGATCCGGAGATTCTCGTCCACCGGGAACAATCGCTAAATCATAATCCACTTCTTTAATATCGTCCGCATCAACCGTTGCATTGGCAGCAACGCCATGTTTTCCTTTCACATCCACTTTCCCTTTCGTTGCCACTTCCACAGTAAATCCTGCTTCTTGTAACCGATAAAAGGGATAAGCAAACTCGGTATCTTCAAAACCGTTATCGACAATAATCACTGCACGTTTAATCATTGAATTCTCCTTATTATTAACATTACTTTTTTGAATACGGATACTGACTTGTCATCAAGGTTTCTCTAGATATAAAGTAACCAACAATCCCTTACAAATGACAAAATTCATGGCTGATTCCCTTGATGACATCCGAATTATATTGGTTGAACCTGCCGGGGCTTTAAATGTCGGCTCTATTGCTAGAGTAATGAAAAATATGGGGATACAACAATTAGTTTTGGTCAGCCCCAAGTGTGATCCTTATGGTGCGGAAGCCCGAAAAATGGCAGTACATGGGGGAGATATTTTAGACCAAGCAAAAACCGTTTCTTCCCTTCCCGAAGCATTAGTAGGCTGTCAGCAAGCTGTCGCCACTACCGCGCGCGATCGCGCTCTTTCTCTCCCTTTAGAACCGCCAAACGTTGTCCTCCCCAAGCTGCTATCCGTTCCCTCCGCCCTCATTTTTGGACGAGAAGACAGTGGCTTAACCAACGACGAATTAACCCACGCCCAACATTGTCTTTATATTCCCACGGCATCGACCTATCCTTCCTTGAATTTAGCCATGGCGGTTGGCGTATGTGTCTATGAATTACAGCAGTTAGTCACAAAAACCGAAGAAACAGTTCCTACTTCTACAACTGAAACCGCAACTTTAGAAACCTTAGAAGGATACTATCAACATTTAGAACAAATGTTACTGAAAATTGGCTTTCTTTATCCCCATACTGCACCTGCACGGATGCAAAAGTTCCGTCAAATTTTTAATCGTGCTAATCTAACCCCAGAAGAATTAGCCCTCCTAAGAGGAATATTAAGACAGACGGAATGGGCAATTCGCAATTGTGATGTGGTGAATGAGGAGTAATTATCGTGGCTTCGCAACATGAATATCGGTCTGTTAAAGAGACAAATCAGAGAAAAATTAAACCTTCTCGGCGTAAATTTTCTTCGGGTCAGAAAAAGCGGTCGCCAAAGAAGCGAAAACCGAGACAACCTGAAAATGTGATTCCGTTTCCCAAGCAAACCCAACCTGTTCGTCCGCAGCGTTCTAGTGCAGAACTTTCTTTAATTTTAATGGTGCGATTAATGATTTTTGCGGTGGGAGTGGGTGCGATCGCGGGAACGGTTTTATATTTTTTAGATCGGGATCAATATCTTTCTCAACCGGCTGCTTCCCCAACAGAAGTTGCGACACCCGTTTCTCAAACCGAAACCTCGCCTCCACCGCCGGTTTTACCTCTCGATCAAGAAGCGATCGCGCTGAAAGAAACGTTTCAGGGTTTAGCCAGTGAAAAACCCCAACTGAATCCGGGCGCATTTATTGTCGATTTAGAAAGTGGTCAATATGTAAGTTTACAAGGGGAAAGCGAGTTTTCTGCTGCAAGCATGATTAAAGTCCCGATTTTAATTGCTTTTTTTAAAGCCTGGGATGAAGGACGTTTAGAATTAGATGAACCCCTGACCATGACGGAGGAAGTTAAAGCAGGGGGGTCTGGAAATATGCAATATGAAACGGTTGGGAAGCAGTATCGGGCGTTAGAAACCGCAGCTAAAATGATCAACATTAGCGATAATACTGCAACCAATATGCTAATTCAACGGTTAGGGGGAAAAGAGGCTCTAAACGAATTGTTTGCAGCGTGGGGGTTAGAAAAAACTCGGATTCGCAATCCTTTACCGGATTTAGATGGCACGAATACCACCAGCCCGAAAGAATTGGTTAAACTATTAGCAAGACTCAACAATGGGGAGTTGGTATCAGCGCGATCGCGCGATTATATCTTACAGATTATGCGAACGACACGGACGCGGACCCTATTGCCTCAAGGGTTGGATAAAAATGCCACCATTGCCCATAAAACAGGCGATATTGGCTCATTAGTGGGGGATGTTGGCATCATTGATCGCCCCAGTGGCAAACGCTATTTAGCAGCAATTATGGTGGAACGTCCTCACAATGATCGCAACGCCAACGAACTGATCCGTCGCTATTCTCGTGAAACCTATCAATACTTCCGTAATCAAGAACAAAACTCGTTTATTGAATAATGGTTCATTGTTCTTGGTTCTCCCCCTCTCCTTGTCTTTCCCTTACCTTGTCTCCTCTCATGATTCGGCGTTTCTCTCGTTTTGTCTTTACGGTTCTCGGTGTTATTTTCCGTCATCCAGTGACCGGTGCAACGATTATTCCAGTTCTCGCAAGTGGTGAAATTGTTTTGGTGCGACGAAGGGATACTGGAGAGTGGGGACTTCCCGGCGGAATTATTGATTGGGGAGAAGAAGTCTCTGCAACAGCAAAACGAGAACTACGGGAAGAAACTGGGTTAGATCTTCTGGAAATTCGGCGGTTGGTTGGGGTTTATTCGGCGCGCGATCGCGATCCGAGACTCCATTCCATCAGTATCTTAGTTGAAGCAACCGTAAGCGGTCATCTCCAAGTCCAAGATGATTTAGAAATTTCTGAGGTGAAAGCCTTTGCCTCTGAAAACCTCCCCTTTGGTCATCTTGCCCATGATCACGAACGACAATTAAAAGATTTCTTTGCTGGAAAAACGATTATCGCTTGACTAAATTGGGTTGCAATTCAAACTCATAACGATTATGATTTAGATAAGGAATTACAGCAGGGGGTTCACCAACAATGGAAATTAAAGAAATCCCAGTCGATGCGATTCGTCGTCCCTTACCCCGACAAAACGATCCCGAAAAAGTTGAAGCCCTTATGGCTTCCATTGCTGAGGAAGGATTACGCGAACCGATTGATGTCTTAGAAGTGGATGGCAATTATTACGGATTTTCCGGTTGTCATCGCTATGAAGCCCATCAACGTCTTGGAAAAGAAACGATTAAATGTCGTGTTCGTCGTGCCCCACGTGCTGTCTTACAAAAGCACCTTGCCTAATTAGCTTGACCTAAAGAAAGAGTCAGAGTTCAATCCCTTGGATGATTCAATTCATTTTCATTCGTCATAGGATTAACCTAAGAAGATTCAGTCAGTAGAAAAAAGTAGCCATCATTATCAGGAGATAACCATGCAAACCGCTGATCCAAAAAGTACTAAAGCACCCGTTAATATCGGTATCGAAGAAAATGATCGCCAAGCGATCGCGGAAGGACTTTCTCGCCTTTTAGCCGATACCTATAGCCTTTACCTGAAAACCCACTATTTCCACTGGAACGTCACCGGTCCCATGTTCCACTCCTTACACCAAATGTTTGAAGAAGAGTATGTGGAACTTGCCCAAGCTGTAGATGATGTCGCAGAACGGATTCGTACCCTTGGCGCAGTTGCCCCTGGTAGCTATAGCCAATTTGCAGAACTGTCTTCTGTCCCAGAAACTCGCGATGTTCCTGAAGCGCAAGAAATGGTACGTCTTCTGGTAGAAGGAAATGAAGCAGTCGTCAGAACTGCCCGTGCAGCCTTCCCCGCAGCCGAACGGGCTGGTGACGAAGCCACTGCTGACTTAATTACAGAAAGAATGCGGACTCATGAAAAAACCGCTTGGATGTTACGCAGCATGATTGAGTAATTCTCAAGTGATTTGATTCAGAAATATTTAAAAGGACGATCGCGCAGCCCTTAATGAATGAAGTGGAGCAGCGATCGTCCTTTTTTTTTAAATTGATCAATAACTTTCAACAAATTAATCGAGGGGAGGGGGAGAGAGGGCGAGGATAATCCCGTATCGCCTATGTGTAGCAGGAATTAAGGAATGTCATATAACTATTTTATTATTTTTTGAGTATTTTCACTGAATTACTATATTATACTTACATGGAAGTTTATTTTTGCATGATTAAGGTAATCATTTTTCATGTTTAACTTTGACTTTCTGCTGTCCTAATTCATATGAGGTGTTTTTGTTGTAACCATGCATACAATGTTGACTAAAAAAATATTAACGCTAATCAGTATTACTGCTGTTGCTAACCTGTGGGGTAACCCAGTTGCTGAAGCGAAACCCATTCAAGATTTTAATTCCATCAGTGACTTTACTGAGACATCAAACCAAAATATCTATCAAACTGCTGCTCCTGTGCTCGCTCAAACTAACGTGAGTCTTGAGGATGCTCCCAACTATTTTGGTATTGGCGGAAGCCTCGGGTTAATTGAGGATGAATTTGGAGACTTTGGTGCTTTTGCTGTCACGAGTAAAGTTCGTCTGTTTCCCATCATAGATAGCAGGGAAGGAGGGACTGATTTATCCATACGTCCTTCCGTGATTATTGGAGAAGATGTCAGTTTTGTCATTCCAGTCACTCTTGATCTCCGTCTGTCTCCTTTGGATATTGCTGATATGGACGCATTTGTTCCCTATTTTGGTCCCGGTGTTTTAATTACAACCGGTGATAACAGTGCATTTAAGTTCTTAATGACAGCCGGTTTAGATGTTCCTATCGGCGCTTTCACTGCCAATGCTCAATTTAATATTGGTTTCTTGGACGAGACTGCCTTAGGTTTAACACTCAGTGTAGGCTACAACTTTTAAACCATGAGATTAGAAAGAGAATCGTTCCCCCTCTCAGTCGTGATTGTAAGGAGGGGGATTTTTTTTGGAAAGAGAACAAGGAAACCTAACGCCAATCTTCCCAATCATTATTAAAGATGGATGTTCCCGGAAATGCAGTGGGATTACCATTCGCCTCTAACTGTTGCCGTAACTGCTGTAACTGTTTTTCTTTAATCAGTTGTTCATCCACTAATTCGTAAGGAAAGAGATTATTGTCTAAGGCAAATACTGCTGTTGTTCCCGCAGCAGCCCCCACTGACCATTCAAAGGAATGCACCCGATAGGCAGCAGCAGCAATATGGCTGGTAGCAATACTTTTACCCGCAATGAGGAAATTATCAATTTCTTGGGGAATTAACGCCCTGAGAGGAATCTGAAAGGGATACGGGAGTCCTGCACCTCGTCGTTCTCCTTCTCGTTCGGTATTCCCTGGTTTTTCTGGGGGATGTTCCGTCATACAAGGATGGAAATCAATGGCATAGTGAGCAATGCCAACAGAATCCGGATAAATGCGCGATCGCGCTCGGTTTTTCTCGGTTTCTTGTCCCAACAGCACCGCAAATGTATCTCGTCCTGCCATTTCTTGTTGTAAATCCTGATATTCCTGTGGAGATAGCACCTCCTGATAATACGCATCCGTATAATCTTTCCGAGAAATATCGACTTCCCACACGGTAAAGCCATCAGGATAACCATAGCCAGATCTGCCAATAATCCGTCGTCCTTCCCGCATATAGGGATACTTAGACAAACCATGGACGGTTCCCATGGGAGAGTCTAACCCGCTTAAAAACTGATAGTTGGGATGAGGTTCCTTCACGCCTTCTCCCAGTTGCGAGTCCGTTGTTCCGGCTACTAACCAATAGAAAAAGCCCCAAGCATTTTCTTCTCCCTTGGCTAAGGTTTCTATCCGCAGTCCCCCTTCCCAGCCATCTGGAGATAACTGTCCATTGGCTTGGAGTTGTTCTCGCGTATAAATTAAATTATCTTCTGCAGTTCCTGGACGATAGTCATTTCCCCATGTCCAATTTTGCATAGCAATATCGCCAACTGTCGGTTCAGTAAAATCAATTCCGCCAAACTGATCTTCTTCTCCCGTTTTCGGACTCCAGATCCGACGATAGGTAAAGACTAAATCAAAGCTAGCGAGGCGTTCTAACTCATAACTGTAATAGGGTTCATACTGTTCATAAAATGGCGGTTCTTCATGCAATTGTGGGGTTTCTGTTTCTTCCATTGCAAAAGTATAAGTAAACCCTTGCGTGCAATAAGGGTCACCGTCTTCACTGGCTGAAGTCGGTTCTTGATAAGACCGTGGGTCAATTCCTAAGCGATAGGGAACATCGGTTAAACCGATCAGTTCACCGGTTTCCGTTGCATCAATGACATACCAACTGTCATCTTTTGGAATAAACTGAATAATGGTTTTCTCAAACCGTTCCGAATCTTCGTAATCATACCAGTCCGCGATCGTTTCTGAGAGAGGATAAGTATTAAGGGGAGATGCACCATCTACTGGTTGATGTTCAATTGCAGTTACCGTTTCAATAATATTACCCTGAGGATTCCTCGCCACATCTTTAATCACCGTTGAAGGAAACCATTT
>JAVLCL010000165.1:0-7193 GCA_031580825.1 Halothece sp. Uz-M2-17 | reverse complement strand
GTCGAGGGGAGGGTGGAGATCAATCAGAGTCATGTAGGCATTAGAACAACAGCCACTTGATCAAAAAAATTCTTATAAATTAAGCCCCGAGCAAAGAAACCTTGTATTGTTCAAATTTATCATCTCTGGTGATAACTGTTAGTTTATTGCTAAGAGCTTGAGCAATCAACATTCGATCAAATGGATCCTTGTGGTAGTTCGGTAAAGAACCCGCTTCTAGTCCATCTTGGATTGAGATGGGTAAAGGCTCAAGCCGATTGCGCTTGATGGCGGATGGCAAGTCGGACGGGGCTTCTATCTTTCCGATTGCTTTTTTGATGCTGATTTCCCAAGCACTGACTGCGCTAACTAAAATCAAGTTGTTGGGGTTAGCAATCACTTCTCGTGCTGATTGGGAGAGAGTTGGATTATTGTCTAACCACCAAAGTAGCGTGTGAGTATCCAGTAAATAGCTCATGTTTCCTCGCCATAGAACCCTTGAATGATTTCTTGGGGAGTGGTGTCAAAATCATCAGCCATTTTGACTTGACCCGCCCAGTCTCCTGGTGTTCTAGGTTCTTGGTTGGAACTGTAGGGAACTAGACGGACAAGAGGTTGACCTGCTTTGCTGATAATGACTTCTTCTCCCTGTAATGCTGATTCAATCAGTTGTGAGAGGGCGCTCTTTGCAGCGTGAATGTTTGTGATTTTCATGGTTTGCTGACTTAGCTAAACTTAGCTTAGTTATATTAGAATTTTAACAGGATTGATTTTTAGAAACCAGTGAGCAGTTACCAGTGAGCAGTTACCATAGTTTTCAAAAATGGTATTGCAACTTATTAGAACAGCCGCCACTTGATCGAAAAGATTTTATCTTAGAAGTAGCAAAGCCAGTGAAGGAAAAAAAGAAGGAAAATAAAGATGAACTCCCGTTTGGTTGATTCCCTAATAGACTTAATTGAATCGCTCGATCGCGAAGAATATATCTTACTTCAACAACGACTGAGCGAACGCATAATCCAAAAACATCCTGATATTTGTAGCGGTTATGCTCGGATTCGCAATACTCGTATTCCTGTTTGGAGCTTAGTTAGTTTTTATCAACAAGGAGCGAATGAGAAAGAGCTTTTAGAAAATTATCCAGACTTGACTCCCAATGATTTAACGGCTGCTTGGTTATATTATCAGAAAAACCCAGCAGAAATCGATCAGATTATCAATCAAGAAGATGAACTTTAGATTTTATACTCATGAAAATTTTCCTCAATGACCAGTAAAATAGCACGCGATCGCGCTATCTTTTATTCATCAACTATTTTTAGTGCTTCATTCATCACTCTTTCTGATAAATACATTCCAGACTGCTTTAAAGTTGCTAGTATTGGACGAGCAGAAGGAATCGCTCCTCGTTGTTTAGCTAAAAGAACAATTCCCAACGTTCCCCGTACTGGAATTTTTAAAGCATTGGCGCAACGTCGAGCCATTAAATCATCTAAAATCACTTCAGTGTTTGAGTGGAAATATCCCCAACTCAAAACCGCAGATTCTCCTGCTCCTAAATCCCAAGACTGAATTAAATTAGGAATGGGGGAGTTTTTGTCACTAACAGCCAGTCCGTTTTTGCAACAGCTTGAGCGGTAATATCTGATTCTCCATAGGCTTTAATCTCAGTGGCTACAATTTCAGGGACAATTATTTTCTCACTTAGCACCTGTAATAAAGATAAATAATTTCCTTTTGTTAAAAAAATCAAAGGAGAAGTATTAATTGCAGGGTGATCAGCCATTTTCTAATTCTCGTTTTAAGTCTTCCAAGTCAACGGTAAACACATCAACTTCTTCTCTGGCTAAAGCTGCTAAAAAATCTCGACGATTTAACCCTGCAACTTGAGCCGCTTTTTCTTGAGAAATTTCGTTTCTCTGATACCAGTGAATCGCTGCTGCTAAACGCAAGTCACGGACAAAATCATCTGGAGGAAGACGACGAGCCGATAAGATTTCTTCGGGTAAATTAATTTTAATTTCAGGCATAATGATCATTGTAGGGTTTGCACTGCCCACCAAAAACGAATTCACTTGTTGTTACTGTAGCAAGACTTTTTTGTCCTGCTGTGCGTTGTTTAACAAATCTGATAACCCTTTGATTCCTTCATTGCTGGTTTGAGGCGACCAAACGACTGCTTGAGTTGAGTTGAGTTCGTTGAGAAGATGATTTTCTACATCAAGGGTTTCTTCAGTTTCTAAGTTACACCCTTCCTCTTTGGCGACTTCTAACAGGAGAAAATGAATCAGGCGTAGTTTATCTTGGTGAGAGAGTTGGTTAACAGTCGGTAGAATCTCGCTAAGGGACATCTTTGTTTTTTACCCTGATCTTTACTTTTCCAGTTTATCTTGGCGCGATCGCGAACCCTATTTAGATGATCGGTTATGGTATTTAGGGGAAAAATGAGCCATAGTCCCTCACCCTTAAAATTAGTTAGAATTAATGCCAAAGCTTTTATGCCAACTGTCTTGAGAGAAAAAGGATATCGTGTTGTTATTTATCAATCACGATCATCAACCTGCTCATGTTCATGTCTTAAAAGCTGGGGGCGAAATCAAAGTAGATATTTCACAACTGGGCGATATCCAAGTCATTACAGTTGTTAACATGACAAACAAGGAAGCCTTAACTGCACTCAAGTTAGTGAGAGAGCATCAAAAATTCTTACTATCGAAATGGGAGGAAAGACATGGGTAATTTAAGTTTTATATCACTAAAAAATAACGATGATACTCTAATCCAAAAAATAGAAACAGCGAGGAAAGATACAGAGAAGAAATTAGAAAATAGCGCGATCGCAGCTAGATATGATTCTCAGCAGGATCAGATCATTATCAATTTATCTGATGGGTCTGAGTTTAGATTTTCTTCTCAGTTAGGACAGGGATTGCAAAATGGAACTCCAGAACAATTAGCTGAAGTAGAAGTTACTCCTTCTGGTCAAGGACTCCATTGGGAAACGTTAGACGCAGATTTAAGTATTCCTGATTTGTTACGAGGTGTTTATGGTAATCGGAAATGGATGGATGAACTTAAGCAGAAGAAGCTCATTTAACGCAGCAACCAGTTATCAGTAACTCGGAAACTGATAATTTTTTGTTATAATACTTAGCAGTAATTTGTTTATTTGCTATCAATAAATATGGAAAATATTACGATTCAAGTTGACTCGGAAACTGCCCAAGCCTATCGCAATTCCGATCCTGAAAAGAAGCGAAAAATTCAGAGTTTATTAAACATAATGCTTAGAAAAACGGTGAATGAAAAACCTCTTTTAGAGATTATGCAGGAAGCTAGCGAGGAAGCAACTGCTAATGGAATGACTCCAGAAATTTTAGAGTCCATTTTATTAAATACAGTTACCAGTTACCAGTTACCAGTAAAACAGCACGCGATGTAGCTTCGCTACTTGCCGAAGGCGATCGCGCTATCTTTTATTCATCAACTATTAATGATCGAGCATAACCTAAATTAGGAATTTTCTACAAGGGTGCGAACCGAGAGAATTTCATTATTATGGAGAGGACTAACCGCAGATTTAGGAACAACAATTGTATCAGTTGATTCCCCAAGGGCGTTAAAGATTTCTAAAACATAGCCTTCTTCTCCTTGGTTAGGATGGGGAACAGTATCAACTAAAGTAGCAATATCCCCCTGTTTTAAATTGGATTCAGGAAAGTCTTGATTCAGAGCAACTCTTTGATATAGTTTGATCATAAATTCCTCAATAGCAGTGAGTAGTTACAGCCGATAATTTTTAAGACTTTATTAATTTCGTAAAGCGACTTCAAAAGCTAATTCGTGGCGATAAAAACAGACATTTGAGCAGTTACCAGTTACCAGTTATTAGTCATTCTTACTGGTTTGTGCTGTTTTTAATATTTTCCATAACATTTTACTAATTTCTTCTGCATCTGTGTAGATGCTAAAAAAGGCTCCTTATCAGTTACCAGTGATCAGTTATCAGTTACCAGTAATTCAAGAATTTAATCACCACTCTTTTTTAGTGACCGTTAGTATTAGAGATTGCTTTTTTGTTTGTTTCAACATTTGGTTACCATTTACTGGGTTGGTCACTGGTCACTGGCTACTGGTCACTGAAATGATGTTCCGCTACGAAGCAACTGTTTGGATAAAACAAACTCTTTTTTCTCCTCCACTTCTTTCCCGATGCGTCTGGCGGCGGCGAGGAGAAAATGTCCAGAACCACAAGCGGGGTCGCACACTTTCAGTGATAACAAGGCATTTTCCCGACTCTCGATTCCCGACTCCCGACTCCCGATTTCTGATTCCCGCAAACATTCCTCAATCACCGGTTCCAATGCGGATTTAATTAACTGGGCGACTAATTCGGGTGGGGTGTAATATGATCCTGTGGATTTGCGTTCACTACCAGGGACTAACTGAAATTCATAAATGCCATGATTTTCGCTGATTCTGGGCTGAAAATCCAGTAAACTCTCATAAATACTCCCTAATTCTTCCACATCTAACGCCGAATAGTTAATCCGTCGCAGTTGTTGACGGTTTTCATAGAGCGATAACTGACGAATGGCTTGGCGCAAGTCATAATTATCCAAGGCACAGGTTTTTAGGTGGGAGAGAGTTTTAGAACCGAATAAGTCGCCGTTGAGAGGAGATAAGCCTAAGAGTTCTCCACGCCAGTTTTCATCAAATAACGCAAACGTAACTTTTAATCCTTCCCATAAGTCTTGAAAGCCTTCTCTCCGATGAAGGGGATGTTCCGCGATCGCGCGTAACCGTTCAATACTATAATACTCGCGATAAATCCTTGCTTTTTCTGCATCTCCATTACTGAGGAGTAAGTTGCGCGATTCTCCCACTAACAGGAATAATAAGCGATAGATCAGTAATAGCAGTTCCCGATAATAGTCTTTTTCGGAAAGTTCTCCCTGCGCGATCGCGTTTCGTAGGGGTTGATTCGCCCGATGTTGGAGAAATCCTGTCCCTAATGATACCAGTGTTTTCTCCACCTGATCCCGCAGGCGATCGCGGATGCGTCCCCCCTGTTGCCGTGCTTCTTGATGGTAGTATTCTAATAAGCACTCCTCTGCGTCTTCCATTCCCCCTGGTAAGCGCGATCGATGGAAGAGACGATAGAATAGACAAAACTCGGCATAATCTTCGCTGTTGAGGATTTGTTCTAAATCAAACTCCACATAAGTTAAGCGCGTCATCAGAGAGGAGTCTCGCAGCAACCGCCAACGACAGCCATTAGTAACAACAGCCCAAAGGTGTTCTGTGCGGTTAAGATATTCTTGGACTAAGGCGTGGGCGGACAATCGGGGGGTTCCACTCGCTGGACGCTTTTCCAAGTCTCCCCGACAGCTAATAATGTGAATAGGGGGCTTTTCCTCTCCAGCTTCGGCGCGATGGGAAATCGCATAAGTTTGTCCCTCCACTACGGCTGCTTTTTGCTGGTAAACAGGCTGATAACCCAACAGTTCTAAAATGGGAATCACCCACTGTTCTCGCGTGATACTGGTAGCGCTATCATCAGGATCAAGTCGGTTTAAGCGTCTCTGGAAGGCTTGATAATAGGCTTTAATATCTCCCCAAGTCGTAGCGATTTCATCAGCGAGGTTATCCGTTGCTTTGAAGCCAAAATCGGCGGGAGTTTGTCCCTTCACTTCTTCAGCGAGGACATCGGGGGTAAGATCAGCAGTGATGAGGTTTCCTTCTACTTTCATGAATGCTCATTCGTTCTTTGTTATACGAAATACCAGAAAAGGAGTCTAAGTGTCACCCCCTAACGTCAATTTTGGAAAAATACTTTATTGTCCTTTTCCAAGGAGACGAAGGGGAATAATAGGAACTGCTATATGTCTTGATGCCAAGGTTAAGTCTATAATCTAACTATATTCAGTCCAATCTAGCCTGTCGCCATGAATCGTCAAGTTGTTCTCTCTACCCTCAACGAACATTTAAAGGAGATCAATCAGTTTGGGGTCAAATCTCTGGCTTTATTTGGTTCAACTGCGCGAAATGAAACCACTCCCGACAGCGATCTCGATTTCCTTGTGGAATTTGAAGGGGCTGCGACTTTAGATGGCTATATGGGTCTAAAATTCTTCTTAGAAGACCTTTTTGATAAAGAAGTCGATCTGGTAATCAAAGCAGATTTAAAATCCCAAATCCGAGAAAACGTTATTAACGAAGCCATCAATGTCACGTCACCTTTTGCGGTAAGATATGGATAGACTCGTAAGCAAGGAAAAAAAATGGTTAATCTTAATCCTCTGAAAAGAAGGTTTGAAAATGGCACAAAGCCTTCTCATAGCCAAGAAAAACCAAAGTATCGTATTGCTGCTGGTAGTCTGATTCTTTCTCCTGATGCTTTGGCAAAAGATGAAAGAGTAAAGAAACAGCTTGATTACTTACGGAAGAAACGGAACAGTCACTCTCACTCAGAAAACTAGCCAGATTCTTCCTCTTTTGACCCAAAGTTCTGGAAGACATAGTAGTCAAACTTATTTAAATAAGCAATCTCACTTTCAGGTCATTTTTATTGATTCTTCGTTCCTTATTCTTTGGTTATTGGTCACTAAAATACTCGTTAATAAAATCCTCTGGAGTGAAACAATTAAACTCAGCAATTGTCGCTATTAACTTGCGATTTCCTGAAATAAAACAGTCTGCTTGTCCATTTTTTGCTGTTAAATAAATTTCAATATCTTCTGAGGGAATGATTTTTTGTTTAGCTAATTCTGATTTTTCCTTTGTCCAATCTAAAGTTGAAGGAAGATAGTAAATAGGTAACCAACGCCACAGATTAGAAATAATTTCTCCTGCTTGTTCTTTTCCATATAGATATTTGCTAACTCGACGAATTTGATCAAGCAGTTCATCGGAAAAAATCACCTCTCCTGTAATTGAGGAAGGTTTTCCCCGATAGCCAAATGCTTCTAAAATAAAACTTTCTGCACTTGAGCGATCAGCATCTCCAATAATAAATATATTAGTATCTAAAAAAAACCGTCTTAAGGAAATGCTCACTCCCCTCTCCCTTTTTCTTTTAGCATTTCTAATTTAACTTGATGAATTAACTCCCGAACTTTTTCTGGGGTATCATAGCCTTTTTCTTTCATCATCTGATGACGAGATTCATATTCATCAGGCTGTTCCGAGGAAACAACAATTACATCAACTTC
>JAVLCL010000164.1:0-7204 GCA_031580825.1 Halothece sp. Uz-M2-17 | reverse complement strand
AACTGATGTTTACTTCTATTTGACGGGTTTAATGCCTCACTGGCGAGAATTGATGCGTGTTGATCCCGCTTTATACAAACCCATTTTCCAAGATGCCCTCGCCCAGATGCAAACGCCTTGGAGTGCGGTTTGTGCGATTACAATTGTTAGTCTTCTTTCAGGGTTAGGAATCTTTGGGATTAGGCAAAATACCCTACCTTGGTTTGCCTTCAGTGGTGCTATACTCAGCACATTATTGGTTGATGGTTTATTTTGGGTTGCAGCAACAATGGCATAATCGATCAGCTTCAGTGACCAGTGACCAAAGAACAACAAACCAATAACGAAGAACCAATGACAAGGGGGAGATGAAGTGAGGTGTGCTAGTATTAACCCATTTGGCGCATTTGAAACTTAAAATCGTGAGAGTAGGGCAGGTTGTCTCCCTTTTAAAAAGGCAGAGTCTCAAATCAGAATCCATTTTCCTGCCGATGAATGTGTTACTTAATTGCATTCAAGCGACAACGATCAAATAGAACCCCACAATATCTTAAACTAAGTCAGATTTCTTTCTTAGAATGACTGTGAACGCTTACTCTTCCCCTTTTCCAACCTCCTCTTCTTCTGTATCCAATCACTATCCAACCGATAGCTTTACGGTTCGTCCTGCTCGTCTTGATGATCTGGGTGGAATTACTGAAGTTTTAACACATAGCTTTCATTCACCTCAAGGTTTGGGGATATTAATGTATCCTTTCTTAAAATTTGGCATTTATGAGGATATTCGCAGTCGAATGTGCAGCGATCGCGCTTATTATACTTGTTTAGTGGCAACTGCAGCTTCCACCGGTAAAATTACAGGAACCGTGGAATTGGGTTTAAACTGTCCCGAAGGTTGGATTCCACACCAGTATCAATCCACTTATATTTCTAATTTAGCGGTGAGTTCTCAGTATCGCCGACGAGGCATTGCTCAACGTTTGTTGCGTAGCTGTGAGCAAGTGAGCCGTCAGTGGGGCTTTAAGCAAATTTATCTTCATGTGCTAGATAATAATGAAGGAGCACAAAAACTCTATGCGCGATCGGGATATCAACAGTGTCGAGTTGAACCCAGTGTCACCGCTTGGCTCTTTAAGCAACCGCGACGAGTGCTTTTAGGCAAATCTATGAGCAGTCATCAGTGATCAGTTACCAAAGAACGAATAACTAGGGTCTGTTGAAAAAGTCCAATTGTTGGTTTAGCTAGGCAAAAGTCAATAGACAACAGGCAATAGTGAAGAAGGAAGGTAGGAAAAGCTAGACGTTTTCTTGGAAGGTGCAACGTTTTCTGCCTTGATCGTTCAATTCCCATGCACTTTTTCCAAGACTTAAGAGGCTTAAAACCTGATTGAGTAGGGTTTCCGTTTTATTCAGCAAGCTCTAACTACTATAGGATTTTAAAAGCCAACCGATGATAATCCCCAAACCCCCAAATCGAACCGCAAGCCAAAAGGGTTCGGCTAAATCCTTCCAAGTGACAAGACGGCTTTCAAGGTTATAGTTTAAGGATTCAATTTCTGATTGCAACCGTTTCAGTTTCGCTTCTAATTCTTCTTTTTGAGCGCGATCGCGCTGAAGTTGACTATATCGTCGTCGCAGATCAATGAGATCCGATTCGACTTGTTGCAATTGAGTTTCCCATTGTTGGTCATCTTGGGGAGGCTGAGAATCAGAAGGAGACATTTTACAATAGATCATGTTGGCTCGTTAGCCATTGTACTCCTGAAAGGGAAACTGAACTTATGTCACAAATGACCCCCTCTGCGACCAGTGACGATCTCGCAGAAAAAACAACTTTAGAATTGGCGCAACTTCTTGCAGACAAATGCGCGATCGCGCCCAATGATTGGCATCGTCTCAAAGCAAACCGTAAAGCCCAAGCCAATCAGCATATTACCGCAGCACTGGTTTATCTCCAATCTTCCCAAACCGAAGAAGCCCTAGCTCATCTTCAACAAGCTGTGGGTTGGCTGGATCGCTCAATTTCCGCGCCCCCCTGTCCCACCCATGGTAAACATTAATTTTTGTTAGATTGACTTGACAGAAAGAGGGAAATCAAACTTATCCCTGATTCCCCTCTCCTAGACCAATCTCGGCAATCAATTGATTTATTGGATATTGGCAGGCATTTTTAACACTTCCCAACCGTTTCCTTGGTAATCGTAGGAGAAATGTTCGGGGTGCAATATTTCCGCTAGCATTTCTAAAGAATCGACTAAGCGCGGACCAGGACGATTAAAATAGGCATTGCCATCAGCAATATAAACGCGATTATTTTGTACGGCTTTCAGTTGTGACCAACCAGAACGTTCCGCTAAAACTTGTGCTTCGCTGCGGGTGCGTTCCAAATTAAATCCACAGGGCATAATAACAATGACATCAGGATTCGTGTCTAATAATTGTTGCCAGTCGAGATAGCGCGATCGCGTTCCAGTTTCATCTAACACCGGCGTTCCACCCGCTAATTTGACTAATTCCGGTAGCCAATTCCCTCCCGACATCAACGGATCAATCCATTCGAGAGTAACCACTTGCGGACAGTCTGAAATCTCATCTGTAATCCGAGTACAAGCATCAACCCGACTTTGTAAATCTTGTAATGCCGATTGCGAATCCACCCCCAGACGTTCCGCCACCCGCTTCATGTCTGCCCAGATATCGGTTAAAATATTTCCTTGCAGAGAAATGACTTCCGGTTGACTCGATACCATCTGGGAAACGGCTTGTTGAACTTGGGCAATACTCACCGCACAGGCATCACATTGATCTTGAGTAATAATATGAGTCGGTTGTAACTTTTCTAAAACATCAACCTTAATTTCATAAATACTCAGTGCAGATTGCATCAACGCTTGAACATCTTGATCAATACCAGCACTATTTTTACCCGGATTTAAACGCGCCCCAGTACAAACCGGTAAAGATTGTACCTCTGGCGGATAATCACATTCGTGGGAACGTCCCACTAAGCAATCCGTTAAACCTAAAGCAGCAACGGTTTCGGTTGCACTGGGTAACAGGGAAACGATTCGTAAGGAGTTAGAGTTTGTCATAGTAGCCTAGGAATATCAGTGAGCAACGAAAAAAGAAAATAATGTAGCGAAATTTTGCTTCTAATTCCTTTGTAACGAATATTCAAAGTCAGAATCAATTTTTTCTATCTCTCGAAGGAGAAAGCCGAAAGAATTGTTAAACTTTCATTAGCTTAGAGAGGAAAAACGATGCCAAACGAACCGTCTCCTGCCCGCTTAAGCCTCTATCTCCTCCCAATTGTGGGAACAATTCCTGCTCTGTGGACACTCTATAAAAAAGAAGATAATGATCGAGAACGCCATCTGAGTCGTTTAGCCATCCTGCTTGCTTTATCGTGGTTAATTGCTTATAGTCTTCTTGGTATTGGGAGTAACTTTACCCCTTCTACCGTTTGGTCAGTACGGTTACTCTATCTAGACGGATTAATCACATCAGGGTACTTTGTCACTTGCTTGGTGTTGCTAATTCGTCTTTGGCGTGGCAAACCCCCCAAACTGCCGGGAATCAGTACCTTAGCCAACTATCTATTTCGATCGCGCTCTGTCTAGTCTTTCGCAAAATTGTCATCACTCGGGTCGTTTTTTCCGAAAAAAGCCCCTAGAATAAACCAAGCTATCATTACAACAAAGTGAGTGAGTGTGAGGAAGCCCGTGCAAGTCCAAAGAAGCCAACCATCCGCTAGAACCAAAAAAGTTTCAACGTCTAAAAAAAAGCAGTCTCGGTCTCCCAATTGGTTTTTAATTGGGCTGGGATTATCTGGGATTGCCATGCTCTCAGCAACCGCAGGCGCGCTGTTAGCGGTGACTTTATCGTCTAAACCGTTACAAGTGAGTCCTGATACCCCTGAGCAAACCGCAGCCTTCAATGAAGAAGAAACCATTTCTAAACAAGCCCCGCTACAACTCCCGAAGTTAACCCGACCCGTTAACATTTTAGTTTTAGGAACCAAGGTTTTAGGCTCTGACTTAGGACGCTCTCCACAAGAAACTGGCGGATATCATGCACGGGTCAATTCCTTTCAGGGGTTAACAGATACCATGCTGCTGATGCGGTTTAACCCAAACACTGATGATCTCTCAATCCTCTCCATTCCCCGAGATACACCGGTCTATTTACCCGGTCACGGACGAGTCAAAATTAATACTGCAAACCAACGCGGTGGGGCTGCTCTTAGTGCAGAAGCAGTTAGTGGCTTGCTAGAAGATGTGTCCATTGACCGTTATGTGCGCGTGAATGTACAGGGGGTCGAAAAATTAATTGATGCCTTAGGTGGGGTAGAATTTTACGTGCCTAAAGATATGAAATATCGGGATGAGAGCCAACACCTTTATATTGACATTGAAAAAGGGATGCAACGTCTAGATGGGGAAACAGCAGTCAATTTTATGCTCTTCCGTTATGACGAATACGGCGATATTGGACGGGTACAGCGTCAACAATTATTGATTCGAGCCGTCATCGAACAGGCTTTAAATCCAGCAACCCTAGCGAGAGTTCCTAATATCTTTTCTGTTATTCAATCGAATGTTGACACTAATTTGAGTGTGGAAGAGTTATTGGCATTAGCTGGGTTTGCAGCAAAACGAGATCAGAAAAATATTGAAATGTTAATGCTACCGGGTCGCTTTGGTGAACTCGAAGCTCAAAACCAAGATCGCACTATTAGTTATTGGCTTCCTAATCATCGTCAAATTGATCAGATGATGGCTCAGCATTTTGATCTGGGTCAGGTTTCTAACCTTAATTCTGATGAAGTCTCCCCTTATATTCGCATTGCAATTCAGGATAGTACGGATAACCGCACAGCAGTTCGCTCACTGGATCGCGCTTTAAAAGAAGAAGGCTTCCGAAATGTTTATGTTGCCTCTGATTGGGGAGAACCCTTATCCCAAACTCGCATTGTTGCTCAAAATGGCAATATTGAAGCAGCAGAAGCAGTTGCCGAAGCACTTGGGGTGGGAAAAGTCTTTGTTGAAAGTACTGGCGCGTTAGATTCTGCAGTTAGTGTTCAACTGGGACAAGATTGGGTCAGTCGTCAACAAGCTCTAGAAGATCGTAACTCATCTTTAGATTAGTCATTCGTTCTTCGGTAACTGGTCATTGGTCACTGGTCACTGTAACACTGCTCATTGTTGGTGGTAGATTATTTTTTTGAGATAGTAATCTCAATGTACTTTTCAGGGTCGCTGCAATGGGGACTGCGGTTAAAATACCAAGGTATCCTGCGACTCTTGCGCCCACCATTAAAGAAAATAAAATTACAATCGGATTTAATCCAGTGAGTGTTCCTAATAAACGAGGCGTGACTGTATTTTCAATAATTTGATCGAGGATCAGGGCAACCACTAAAACTTTTAAGCCTAACCAAATACTCTTTAAACTGAGAACAAAACTAACGACAAAAATGCTGAGAATTGCCCCAAATGGAATTAATCCGATCACTCCAATTCCAATCGCGAAAAGAAGATAAAAAGGCACATCCAGTAACCAAAATGCTGGAATGAGAGTCAGGGTAATAGAACTAGCAAGAGTGAACTGATTAACCACATAACTGTTAAAATTCCGTCGCAGCGATCGCAGCACTTGGGGTCCCTGTTCTGGAAACCAAGTTTCAATGGTACTGTGAAGAAACCCTTGATAAAAAATAGCGAGAAAAACCGTTAAAACCAGAATAAAAAAGATTTGCAAAAAGTTACTAATTGTGCCTAAAGCAAAGTTCGGTAATTCCATAAAAATGGATTGGAGTTGATCTTTTAAGGTTACTTCAATTTGCTCACTCCACGTACTGAGATCGATTTTGACTAATAAGGCTAATTGTTGGATTTGTTCTTCTGCCGATTCTGCCCAACTCGGAACGCGATCGCGCAACGTTTCAAACTGTTCAATGAAAAAAGGAAGACTAAAAAGTGCAATTAAACCCGCAATAATAATCGCAACAAAGAAAACCAGTAGTACCGAATAAACCCGCCGGATCTTCAGTTTTTCGAGAGCTTGTACTGGATAGTTGAGTAAAAAAGCCAGCAGAGATGCAGCGACAAAGCTACTAATTAACTGATTAAAATAATCAATAAAGAGTAGAAATAACCAGCCATCAAGAAAAATTAAAGGAAAGAGTAAAAGCACAGTAACCCAGCGCGGAACTGCACTGGTTAAGCGATTATACCAAGGTGTAATTGTATTCATTTTGCTTATCTTTTAATTGCAAGATCAAAGTCATTATAAGAATTAAAGTATAAAGAAAACCGACTATCTTTCTAAAATTTCCAATTCATACTATACCGACCCCAACCGAATCCGCTCTAGTGCAAATTGCACAATGGATTTTTGATCCAGTTCGTTACATGAGCCAGAACTTCCAGAAATACGGCGATCTCTTCCAAGCCTATGTTTCATGGGGAAGGTTGGCAAGCCTATGGAGAAATTATTCAACAAGTTATCGCGGAATGGTCAAGTAAAAAACCGATTAACGTCCGTAATGCGATGCAAAAAATTACCATGCGCGTCATTTTACAAGCTGTCTTTAGGTTATATGAAGGAGAGCGATATAACCGACTGGAAACACTGCTGAGCCAACGCTTAAATATGACAGGATCTCCGCTTGGGGCAGTCTTGTTATTTTTACTATTGTGATCTCGACACAGTTGATTAGAAAACATTGATTTTTCTCTATGATATTATCTCTACTTCAGTATTATTAACTAGCCACAAGTAAGGAAAGTTTCCTGTAATGTAGTGGTATTACTTAATTTTTAAAAGAGGCAGTTGTTTTCAACTGAATCAACTAAGTGACTGGCTTTCAATTACAGGCTTTTCTAAAGAAACCTTCTGACCCCTTAAGGATTACTACTGATCCTGCTGCCCAAACTGTAGGTAAAGACGGTGAACTGATCTCAGTGGCACTATCTCCTGTTCGGTTATCTTTAATCATTCCAACTTACAATGAGGGTCAGAACATTAAGAATATCGTCAGATTATTAAGCAATTTGCTTGATAATCTAATTCCTGATGACTATGAATTAATCGTAGTAGATGACGATAGCCCAGACCACACTTGGGAATTAGCACAAGTCCTGAAGCCTGACTATCCCCAACTTCAAGTAACGGGACTTAAACGAAATTTAAGCTAGAACATAGCCAAAACTTGCTTTATAAG
>JAVLCL010000163.1:0-7207 GCA_031580825.1 Halothece sp. Uz-M2-17 | reverse complement strand
GCTGGGGAAGGGTTACATCAGTATTTACTGAATTTCCTGCAGTTGCTCATTGATAAAAAACGGACGGCTTTCTTAGCGGGAATTCTAGAGCAGTTTTTGGCTCTGGTTCGGGAACGCACTTCCACTGTCTTGGCGGAACTTACTTCGGTGACGGAATTGACCCAAGAACAGCGTGATCGCGTGATAGAAAAGGTCAAAGCCATGACCAACGCTAATGACGTGGAAATTGAAACCACCCTCGACCCCAGCTTAATTGGTGGAGTCGTGATTAAAGTGGGTTCACAAGTTCTCGATGCCAGCCTGAGAGGACAACTGCGTCGCATTGGTTTAAGCCTCGAAACGACAGCTTCATAACAAAAAAATTGATGACAGAATAAGGAATAATTAACAATGGTTAGCATCAAGCCAGACGAAATTAGCAGCATTATTCGCCAACAGATTGAAAGCTACGACCAAAGCGTTCAGGTTTCCAACGTGGGAACGGTTCTGCAAGTCGGTGACGGCATTGCCCGGATCTATGGCTTAGATAAAGTCATGGCTGGGGAATTGGTGGAATTTGAAGAAGGAACAATTGGCATTGCCCTCAACTTAGAGGAAGATAATGTCGGTGCGGTATTAATGGGAAGTGGTCGTGGGATTCACGAGGGAAGCTCCGTGAAAGCCACTGGCAAAATTGCTTCCATTCCCGTGGGAGAGGCTCTAAAAGGTCGCATTGTTGACTCTTTAGCTCGTCCCATTGATGGCAAGGGTGAAATTAAGGCAGAGTCTAATCGCTTATTAGACTCTATGGCTCCTGGGATTATTGAACGGAAATCTGTTTATGAGCCAATGCAAACGGGGATTACTGCCATTGACAGTATGATTCCCATTGGTCGAGGACAGCGGGAGTTAATTATTGGTGACCGTCAAACCGGAAAAACTGCCGTTGCCCTTGACACCATCATTAACCAGAAAAATGAAGATGTGGTTTGTGTCTATGTCGCGATCGGACAAAAGGCTTCTACCGTTGCTCAGGTGGCGAGTACTCTCGAAGAACGGGGTGCATTAGACTACACCGTGATTGTGGCTGCAAATGCCAGTGACCCCGCAACTCTGCAATATCTTGCGCCTTATGCCGGTGCAGCGATCGCGGAACACTTTATGTATCAAGGCAAAGCAACCTTGGTGATTTATGATGACTTAACCAAGCAAGCCCAAGCCTACCGTCAACTGTCTCTCCTCCTCCGTCGTCCTCCAGGTCGGGAAGCGTATCCTGGAGACGTTTTCTATCTCCACTCTCGTTTATTAGAACGGGCTGCGAAACTCAACGAAGAGTTAGGAGAAGGCAGCATGACGGCACTCCCCATTATTGAAACCCAAGCCGGTGACGTTTCGGCATATATTCCCACCAACGTCATTTCAATTACTGATGGACAAGTCTTCTTGTCTTCTGACCTATTTAACTCAGGTTTCCGCCCTGCAATTAACGTCGGGATTTCCGTTTCCCGTGTCGGATCTTCGGCTCAAATTAAAGCGATGAAGCAAGTTGCGGGTAAACTGAAGTTAGAATTAGCCCAGTTTTCTGAACTAGAAGCCTTTGCTCAGTTTGCCTCTGACTTAGACCAAGCCACCCAGAAACAATTGGCGCGGGGTCAACGCTTACGGGAGATGCTTAAACAGCCTCAGAATTCTCCTTTATCGGTGAGCGAACAAATTGCGGTAGTTTATTCCGGAATTAATGGCTATCTCGATGATCTCCCTGTGGAAAAAGTCACTGACTTTGTGCAGGGGTTACGGGAATATGTCACGAACAACAAGCCTGAGTTTGAAGAAACTATTCGCTCTGAGAAGAAAATGGTAGAAAAAGCAGAAAACCTGCTCATAGAAGCCATTTCTGAGTACTAAGAGACGTTCAAAGCCTCCATGTAAATGGTTTAGAGGAGGAATTCACTTCGGAAAAAGGGTAAAGGTTCAAGGTTCAAGGAATGTCAAATCTTCCTTTTTCCCTGATCCTTTAACCCTTCCCCCATTCCCCCTCATCCCCGCTACAAACTAAGCAATATAAAATAAAGACTATGGCAAATTTAAAAGGAATTCGCGATCGTATTGATTCAGTTAAAAATACTCGTAAAATTACTGAAGCAATGCGTCTTGTTGCAGCAGCAAAAGTGCGACGGGCGCAAGAACAAGTCAGTTCTACTCGTCCGTTTGCGGATCGTTTAGCGCAAGTTTTGTATAACCTGCAAAGCCGTCTTCGCTTTGAAGATGTTGATCTTCCCTTATTAGATAACCGTGAAGTGAAATCAGTTGGTTTACTGGTTGTATCTGGCGATCGCGGTTTGTGTGGGGCATATAACGCCAACATTATCAAGCGGGCGCGTCAACGGGCGCAAGAATTAGAAGCCGAGGGGATTGATTACAAATATATTTTAGTCGGGAGTAAAGCAACCCAGTTTTTCACTCGTCGTGAAGCCCCTATTGAAGAAACTTACACGAATTTAGAACAAATTCCCACCGCAGAGGAAGCCTCTAATATTGCTGATGAACTGCTTTCTTTATTCTTATCGGAAAGTGTTGATCGTGTGGAATTAATTTACACCAAATTTGTTTCTTTAATTAGTTCTCGCCCTGTTATTCAAACCTTACTCCCCTTAGATCCACAAGGGTTGGAAGTGTCTGATGATGAAATTTTCCGTTTAACGACCAAAGGAGGAGACTTCGATGTGGAACGGGAAAAAGTAGAGAGCGAAACCCGCACCCAAACCTATGCTCGGGATATGTTATTTGAACAGGATCCCGTCCAAATCTTAGACGCACTGTTACCCTTGTATCTCAACAACCAATTATTACGAGCATTGCAAGAGTCTGCTGCGAGTGAGTTAGCTTCACGAATGACAGCTATGAACAATGCCAGCGATAACGCAACGGAATTAATTAAAACCTTGACCTTATCTTACAATAAGGCTCGTCAAGCTGCGATTACCCAAGAAATTTTAGAGGTTGTCGCGGGTGCAGAAGCCCTCGGTTAATACTCTCAAAACGGCTTGATTATCCTCTCTCCTTGCGGGAGAGGTTTTTTGATTTGAGATGGAATTGGGTATGGTTATCGCTCAGCTTATGCACTTTCAGCTTTTCCGCTTCACTGAATTTTTCAAAAAAGGCTTTCACCTGAGGGGGAAAATGGGGAAAGGAAAAGACTGCATCTCCTTGAGCGATCTCAGCCCAAAAATATCGCAAATCAGGAACAAATTGTTTGGCTTCTTCGACAGGAAGGTTTAAAGGGGGTTTCGTGAGTAATTTCATCATAAATGGATCAGCGCGATCGCCCATCCACTCCCTAGAAAAATCAAGTAAATCTTCCCAACCGGGGATTGTTTTCACCCAATGAGATTGAATATTTAATGTTATTTGTTCTCGGGATTCACTACTGATTTCAATAACACGATACGGATGAGGATAACTCACCATCGATCCGGTTGTAATCTCGTATAAACTCCCTTCTTTCGCGATGTCTTGAATATGAAGATGACCGGTAAAAATTAAACGCACGCCATAAGTTTTCAAAAGCTCTTTTAATCGCGGTGCATTATCTAACATATAGCGATTAGACAGTTCATGATCTGCTTGTCCTGGAAAATGTTCAATGACATTATGGTGAATCATTACCAGAACTAGTTGATCTTCTAAAGTGGGTAATAAGTTTTCTAACCACTGTAATTGTTCCTCATCTAAACAGCCCAATTGCTTTCCATTGGCATCAAAAATATTAGAATTTAGGGCAACTAATTGCACTCCGGGATAAATTTCAGTAGTATAATAAAGCTTTTCAGTTTTGTGATAGCCACAATGGGAATAATAATTAGGAAATTGATGAGCCGGAATTGCGGGATTTTTATGGGGATTTTCACCAGAAATAGTGGGAATATCATGATTACCTGGAATAACATAAACCGGAAAGGGAAGAGTTTGCAGATAATCCGCTAACCACTGATGATTTTCGGGTTCACCATCTTGGGTTAAGTCCCCGGGGAGTAAGAGAAAGTCAAGATCTAAGGTTTTGAAGTGTTCAATGACTTGTTTAAAGCTAGGAATGCTAACTTCTACTAAATGAAAGCGTTTTGGATGGTGAAAAATCGTTTCTTCAACAGCAATATGAAGATCACTCGCAATTCCAAAGCGGAAGTTAAAACTCATCACATTAATTTTTTAAAAACACACTATCTGCAATTTTATCTCAAATATAAACACTTGACTTCGTGAGAAACTCAGGAATTCAGGAAAGAGGTATGTCTAACCTAATTGCATAGACGATGAACAGTAATCTGATTAAACACTCAGGAACTTTTAAAAAATCAGTTCGGTCGTTCATAGTAATCGTAAATTGAATCAATTCTAAACTCCCTATGGGGAGAAGTTTGCATTGTTTTGCAAAAGAAATTAACCCGTTAATCATGAATAAAAACGCTAAGAATAAATCTGAAAATACGGTAATTGCTCTCATTGCTGTAACCGGTTTGTCTGTTGTGAGTCAAAGTGGTTTAGTTGGCGAGCTTTTTCGAGTTTTAGATCACAATTTAATCCCATCAGCATCATCCCAAGAATTAGAGATTCCTCAAGAAACAATTCCCAAAGGTGAATTGCAACCTAGACAATTTAACCTCCAAGAAATGGATATTCGTAGCATTGAAATTAAGGGAAATCAAGCTTATCGGATTACAGAAGATGGCGATCGCGCAAAATTACCTGACGGTTACTATAAATTTCCAGACAGTGTTTTTCTTACCATTAAAGACGGTCAAATTATAGATAAGAAAATCATCGGTTCCGGTGAAAATTTTAATGGCGAGGAAAATTGGTCTCGCGGAATGGATGATGGTGGTTGGGGGGAATGGATTCGAGAATGTCCAGAATGTGATGGCATGATGACCCCAGGTGAAGAGATGAAAATGCCAGAACGTCCGAATGTTCAAGATACTTACAATCGCATCCGTCAGCCAGAAGTACCCGATTTAAAACCTTCTATGCCCGAACCTCAACCTAAACCGGATCCCAATCCCTACCAATAATTCTTTTCTAGAAAAACTCTCACTTGATAAAGGCACAATCTTAGCGTGTCTTTATCTTTACTTTTGCCCACTTAAATTGAAGGATAAGGGGAAAATTAATGCACTTTGTAATGAAACTGAGCAAACTTTGTAACTTACGCTGTACTTATTGCTATGAATATGAAGAATTAGGAAATAAAGAACGAATGCCTTTAGAAGGGCTGGCTTATTTTTTTCGCAACTTAGCCGATTATTTAAAAACCAATCCTCTATCGAGCCCACTCCACTTTATTTTACATGGTGGAGAAGCCTTACTGCTTCCCCATTCTTATTTACGCGGATTTAGAAACTTACAACGTCAGTATTTAGATGCAGCAGGGATTGAATATACGACCGCCGTCCAAAGTAACTTAGTCCAAATTTCTGAGCGGACTTTAGATTTACTTGCCGAAGAAAACATTTCTCTAGGAGTTTCCTTTGACGTTTTTGGAGATCAACGGGTGGATATCAAAGGACGTAATTCCCAAGAAGCTGTCTTAGCGAATATGCAGCGTTTGCTAGATCGTAATATTCCTTTTGGCGCGATCGCGGTTCTTCATCGTTTCAATATTGACCACGTTGTTCCCACCTACCAGTTTTTTAATGAGTTAGGCATCAACTATCGCATCTTACCGATTTTTAGTCATGTTGATCCGCCCTCGCGCATTGAACCCCTTTTAGTCAGTCACGAAGAGACAGTCACTGCTTTACAAAAAGTTGCCCAGGCCCAATTTCAACAACCGATAAATATTCGAGTCTTGCCTTTGTGGAATTATTTCATGGCAGCGATACGCTATCTCACCGGAAAATCAACAAAAATCTATGATCCAGCCCAAGAAGAATGGGCATATATTGTGAATACCAATGGCGATCTTTACAATCACGGTGATGCTTATCGACCAGAAGGATTGATGGGTAATATTTTTTGCCAATCCCTAACAGATATTCGGCAAAGTGCTGCCTATAAGGAAACCATTGCCCTCCGGCACAACCGTTTAGCTACCTGTGGTCGTTGTTCTTTTAATGGCTATTGTCATCAACTCCCAGTTGCAGAAGCGATTCCCACAGAACGACTATATGATGCGACTGAAAATTTGCAATGTCCAATTGCTAAAGCGATGATTCAATTTATGATCCAGCAAATTGAACAATCACCAGATTCCCAACTGCTGCTGAATGCAGTTGAATCGGCTTCACCGCTAAGTGTTCCTGTATGAACTATGACTTTGGTTATATTCCAGTCGCAACATATTCAACGCGCATATTATTGGTTTCTACTAAAGTCAAAGCGCTCTTTTGTCCCACTTGCAGGGATAAGTTTCTCAGTATTCCTTTCTGTAACTCTTCAATGTGAATGCTGCTTGCTAACTGATTGAAATCAGAGTGGGCTGCTTTAATGGCAAAGTCTCGGAGTTCGATTCCAATTAAACTATCTTGCGAAGACTTGGGTTGGATTTTTAAAACCGTAGAAACGGGCGGTTTGAGATAAGAGTGTAAAATAGTTCCTTGCGTGCCTTCTCCAACAATCAAAGTCTGGCTACGGTTTATTTCTAAAGGTTGAAATAACTCAATTTCACCAATAGGCAAACGGACTTCAACCACTCCAGTCTGAGGAAGATTATTAATTAAAGTTTGTAAGGCTTTGGCATCATCTTTCCCATCATTCGGCACAATCCCATAATCAATTGCTTGCACAACTGTTGTGGGTATGGGTTGGGCAATTAGTTGACGAGTTTTCCACCAACTCGGTAAATCTTGACCAATTTGAATCATGCCCCACTGCCAACACAAAAAGATAATAAAGCTGCACATTTGAGTGTAAAGCAAAAACTGGGATGATTTTTTTTGCACTTGTTGTCCCCAAGTGAGCTTATTTTTACTGCCTTTTTTATTCCCATGACGATTCGTCCATTTTTGTTGGGAAAGATTCATGCGAGTAAAGATTTTAATCAATGCAGTCCACCATTGAGTAAATAACATGACCGGTAAGTGGACTAACTTAAGAATCGAAGGTCGTCCCCAAAACACCATTAAGAGGTACAAACAGCGAGTCAAAATTAACCAACAAGCGATAATGCCAGCAATAATCCAGTTCCCTAAAATTAAAGCAATCACCAGTAAACCAGGACTGATTAAGGTTGTCC
>JAVLCL010000162.1:0-7236 GCA_031580825.1 Halothece sp. Uz-M2-17 | reverse complement strand
GAGTTTGTCCAGAAAGTAATTCACTCATGGTCAGTTTTATAAAATAAGGACATTTTAAAGGAATGCTATCATCGCAAAGACGCGGTTTTAGTGCTTCTGTCAAGAACTGTTACAATTTGAAGAATTTTATCCAACTTAACAAACGCCCACTTAAAACTGTCCTAACCCTAACTCTTGGCGCAACAGGCGAATTGATTCGGTACTAATATAATTATCGCTACAAATAACTTCTGGCGGACGGATTAAATCATCAACAATTTCATTCACTGTTTGCTTCACTTGCGGATAACTCGCTTGGTCACAGATAATGGTTTGGGCGGTGCGAACCAGCGCTTTTAACTTGGGGATATTTGTAGCTTGAGCGGTCATGACCAATAATTCTTCTCCCCGTAAGCTGTGAATAATTCGTTCCGCAGCATCGAGAAACCCCGAACTTAAACTGACAATTCCCAAGCAGGTGTTGGTTTGCAGTTGGGTGATGATTTTGGTTTCTTTAGCATAGTTATAAATATCAACTGGAATGACACGGACAGACTTCGGTGCAGCGATCGCGTCCACATTTTTAATAAAATAACGACTGGTGACAACTGTGGCGGAGTCGGTTTCTTCCAGAATATCGGTTAATTGTTCCATAGGAACTAATTGAATGGGAACCCCTAAAGTCGGTTCTAAATCTTGCAAAATTAGTTTTCCCGCACCAATATCACTTTGGGGAACTGTCACCAGAACTTGCGCACTACATTGCAATCGCCAGTTGATTTCCGAGAGAAAAAGCTCTCGTACTTGTTGCAGAGAACATCCTAAGCTCAGCAATTCATTAATTCCATTTTGTACGACTTGATGAGTCGTCTCAGACAAATCTTCCGTTTCTGATGTTGCTTGGGCTGTTGTGTAACGTTTTCCTCCTTCGTGACCTTGGCTCTTGACATAAATTCCAGAACCTGCTAAAGATTCTACCAGCCCTGTGTCTTCCAGTTGTCGATAAACTTTACTGATGGTGTTACGATGCAAACCTGTCATCATTGCCAGTTGACGGGTACTGGGAAGGCGATGACCAGGGGGATATTGTCGAGACGCGATCGCGAATTGAATCTGGTCAAAAAGCTGCTTGGAGGCTGGAATTTCACTGTCCAACTTGATATGAAATTTAACCATCAACCGAGAGCCTCCTCAACCTCTAGTGGTGCTATGCTGGTTCTAGTTTAAGCGATGAACTCCAATTTTGTTACGAGGGTTGCATAATCTTTATCATCGTGCTTTAATAGAAAAGCTGAGAGAAAAACATTCTTCTCTCACCAATCTCTATCCCTATTTTTGGGGGTGTGGCGGAATGGTAGACGCTGCGGACTTAAAATCCGTTGACCGTGATAGGTCGTGAGAGTTCAAGTCTCTCCACCCCCATTAGTTTCAGACGCTTTCACGGGATCTTCACCCGGGCTAAAAGTTCGTTGATGTACACTGAAATACATTGATTTACTCTTTTTTTTAGTCCAAATTTAGTCCAATGGGCAACCCGAAATTGGAAGCGGCAAACCAACGCTTGAAAGATGGCGGGGTCGGCTTCAAAATTTATCAACGGGGGAGCAAACTGTCTCTACGCGGAATGTTTCCCCCGCAACCCGGTGAAGAGAAACCGAAACAGCGTTGGCTCTCGCTTGATATTTACGCCAACCCAGCTGGGATTAAACGTGCCGAAGCCGAAGCACGAAAAGTGGCTAGCGCGATCGCGCTGAAGGAATTTACTTGGGGCGATTACATTAACCTGAGTCTTGACCCCACTGACGAAACCCCACCCACCATTGAGTACGTCTCAACGGAATTTGAAAAAGATTATTTTGCAGTGCGCGGTCGTACAGAAAAGACGGCTACCACTTGGCGCACCGATTATGAAGCGGTCTTCAAAAAGTTTGTGCCCGGAAGTCATGTCACCGCCGAAGCTCTGTTAAATATTATTCTGAGTACGGAAGCCAATACCCGGACTCGGTTGCGAGCTTGTACCGCTTGTGGCGCGATTGCAAAATTTATGAATCTTGAATTTGATGCGACGCGCTATCGGGGAAACTACTCCGGGAAGCAAGTACAACCGCGAGATATCCCCAGTGATGAAGTGATTGCTCAGCGTTACCAATCCATTAAGAATGAGCCTTGGCAATGGGTCTTTGGCATGATGGCGTGTTACGGCTTGCGCAATCATGAAATCTTTCACATTGACGTTGACTCAGTGAAAACGGCACCGGGGATTCTCAAGGTGACAGGAGGCAAAACCGATGAGCGACTAATTTTCCCAATTTACCCAGAATGGTGGGAAAAATGGCAACTGTGGGAGGTGAAATTTCCCAATGTTACCGGACAAACCAATCGAGACTTAGGAAGTCGCATTAGCCGCTTTTTTAAGAGAAGTGAGTTGGGTCGTCCTTACGATTTACGTCATGCTTGGGCGATTCGGTCGCTGTTGTTTGGGATGGATGTGTCGATGGCGGCGGCGCAAATGGGTCACAGTGTGAATCTACACTGCGAAACGTACCATCAATGGATTACTGAAGACCAGCAAATGAAGGCGTTTAGAATTTTGATGGAGCGATCTGACCGACCTAGTGCCCCAGAATAATCTTGGCGTGTTTTCTTATAATCCCAGAAACTCACTTGACCCTTGATTGGGACGAGCATGAAGATATTTACTGGTAATCTCCAAACTGGAATGACCTAGAGATTGTTGTAATAGATGTAAATCGCAGCCTCCCTCAATGGCAAGGGTGGCGTGGGAATGGCGAAACCAGTGGGCAGAAACGGGCTTATCCACACCAGATTTCCTCACCGCTTCCTTAATCATTTTGTGAATGGCAATACGAGACAACGTAGTTTCATAGCGATTGGTGAACACAAACTCATTACAGCGAGGCAATTCTGCTATCTCCAACCAGATGGAACGGGGAATGAGAACCACACGGGTTTTATCGCCTTTCCCGTAAATGGTTGCTTGTCCACCACCCCCATTAGGAGATAAATCGCGCCATCGCAGTCCGCATAATTCACTGACTCGGACTCCCGTAGCGTAGAGAAATTTTAAGATCGCGCGATCGCGCCCTGCTTTCCCCGCATTAATAATCGCCAGACATTCTTCTCGCGTCAAAATCTTTTCCGCCAAATTCTCTTTCGGTTTGCGACTCCCTTCCACCATCGCGCCCACATTCGTTGGTAGATACCCCCGTCGCACGGCAAAGGTAAAAAAGGATTTTACTGCACTGAGTTTTCCCTTCACCGTATTCATCTTATATTTTTGTTCCAAATGCCACAGCCATTCCTCAATATCAGTGGGGAGAATTGTCTCCAACGGTTTCTGGGCATAAGCCAGGAATTGCTTAATCGTCACTTCATAGGTGCCGCGAGTACTGTCTTTGCGACGACTATTTAACCATCGGGTAATGGCTTCTTGCGTTAATCTCCATTCCCCAGTTTCATCCTCCGCAAAGACGGCTTCTGTAACCCCTTCAATAGCAGTGGTTTCGCCTAACTGAATTGCACTCTCACTCATCCACTTCCCTCCTTACATTAACAAAAGTTGAGTTTTGTTAACCAAATTGATTGTACGATCTCTGGGGACAAAAACCAGAAAAAATGTTGTCCATTCACCAGTGAGCGACCGAGTAACGGGTAGAGAAGAGATACCTGTGCAATTGAACCCGATGTAAATTTCTCGTAACAAAGACCAGAGCTAGCCTTTAATCGAAATTAATAACTCTTGCATTTAAATCCTGAATAATAGAATCATTAACAAGGCAGATGTCACGATTGCAAGGAACGTCCTGATTAAGTTCCATTGGTTCCAACGTGCTTCAAAGTCGATACGAGCATCTTTTAGAGCTGTTTCCTTCATCTCATCGACATTGAGAGTTTGTAGTTTGTTGTTCAGTGGTACGTTGATCGTGAAGGTGGATAATTGAACCCCAACAAGATAAATGAGTGAAGCTAGGATTATAAGCAGACGTTGAGTGCCAACCAGTTGTCCCAAGCCCAGTCCAGTCGAAGCCAGCAAAGCCAAGATTGACCCCACCCAGACCGCTACAAATATCGGTTGGTTATTTTGGATCACACCATCTATCACTTGAAACGCTTGGATAAACTCCCGGTCATCTAAACGTTTAAGCCCTGGCATTAGCACTGAGGCAAAAGCAAACAGGAAGCCTGCGACTAGAGAACACAGCAAGGTCGCCATGATCAAGACAATTGGAAAGATTGCTTCTGTTGACATGGATCAATTTTCCTGATAGAAGATTAGTAAGATAAACTTGGAGTTTGATACAAAGAAGACTGATCCGATAGTTGCTTTAAGATAAAGTCGGCAACGTCAGCCCGAGAAATCTTAAGAGTGATGCTTCTATCCGTGCTTGGAAAACTATGGCGGTATTTGCCAGTATGCGGTCCATCAATCAAAGCCCCAGGACGCACAATCGTCCAATTCAACTTACTGTTTCGCACCAAGGCTTCTTGCCGTTCGTGATCGGCAAATACCTTCCGCAAGATGAAGCCAAACATGATGTACTTCCAGTAGAAGTCCAGGTTGCCCCAGCTATCGCCAGCCCCCAAAGTGGATTGGCAAATCAACCGACTCACTCCCACCTTCTCCATCGCCTGAATAATCTGCTGCGTCCCGTCTGAACGAATGGTACCCGTTAATTTTTTACCAGACCCCAGTACACAAACCACCGCGTCTTGTCCAGATATAGCCAGTTCCACAGCCTCAGAATCCATGACATCCCCTTGGGCAAAGCTGAGCTGGGGATGTTGGAGATTGAGCTTGGTTAGATTGCGGGCGAAAGCCATGACGGTGTGTCCCTGCGCCAAGGCTTGTTGAACGACCTGACGACCAACGGTTCCTGTTGCACCAAAAATCACGAGTTTCATGAAAGTATGCTCCTAAGCAATGACACCCTCAGTTTAGGAATAGAATTCAGCCGAGGCTGTCTGATTATGGGGAAACTATCAAAATCTTGTGATTAGTTTGTCAATTTTGAGCCGATTCACCTTTTACAATGGCAAGTGAAGCTGGTTGAACATCATTGAATCAGCCTAAGTTCAGCCTGATGACAGAAAAAACTTTCCAACCAGAGCCAATCCATTTCCCAATCAGCCAGCCCTCCTCTGTTCAAGGTTGCGATAATCTTCACGTCGAACATTTACAGAATCCCACTGGAGAAGGGGTCTATCATTGCGAGGGTCAACACACGCTATTTATGTCCCTATCTACCCGCCCGATTTACTATTGGCAAACTCAGGACGGGAAAACCCATACTGGGCTGTATCGCCAAGGAGACCTGTTAATCACACCAGCCAACACCCCTTTGTTTGTGCGCTGGGAGGGAGATGAAAACTGTTTGCAAATCCAGTTAGGAGATCAATTTCTGAAACGCATTGCTGAAGAAACGTTTAAGGGTAACAGCGATCGCGTACAACTGATCGCTATCTTTCAGCAACGGAATGTTCAGGTGGAAGCGATCTCAAACCTGATTTTGACTGAATTTCAACAAAACCCATCTGGCAATCAGCTGTATGTGGATTCCCTGGCTAATATTTTTGCCCTGAATTTGCTCCGACAATTTGCCACAACCCAACCCCAGTTACCGATTTATGAGGGAGGCTTACCCCAACGGCAACTGCTGAAAATCTTGGACTACATTGAGGCAAATTTAGACCAAGAGATTAAGCTAGTTCACCTCGCCGAATTGCTGGGTATGAGCCAATTTCATTTCAGCCATTTATTCAAGCAGGCAATGGGCTTATCCCCTTACCAATATCTCTTGAAACAACGGGTGGAAAAAGCTAAGCAATTACTGAAGCAAACTGATCGATTAATCGCGGATATTGCCTTGGAGTGTGGATTTAATAGTCATAGCCATTTGAGTAAACAGTTCCGACAGTTGACGGGCATAACTCCCAAGGCTTTTCGCTCTGGTTAGATTGGGAGTTGCGCCAAAATATCTCCTTTCATCGTGCAACAATGAAACCTATTGAATCAATTTTAGACAATCCTTGACAAGAAATTACTTAGGCTTGACAGGGCGCGCGATCGCGCAGTAAGCACCAAAAGCAATAAAAAAATGTCGCCCACCCAGTAGTGAGCGACAAAGTGGACTTATGCCCAAGCTAAGTCGGGTGATCAATTAAGACTAGCTTAGGGGATTAATGGCTTCTAAAAAGGTGAATCCCTGAAAATCCTCAACATTAACTGTGTAAATTCCTGAAATTTGATTATCTTTGAGGACAGCCGCGATCGCGACATCAAAGATTCTTTTGCGAGAGGTTACCTGCCCCAATAATGCGATGGTATTTTCTAGATAACTCTCTTTTTGGGTGAGGATGGTAATTCCTGTATCCAAGTAATCTTGAACAATTGCGGTTGCTTGGGGAAGGGATAAAGGAGCGTTTAATCTATTAGAAGTAACAACACTAATAAACTCAATCAAAACCTGTGCTGGAATACAGACACTTAAATTTCCGTTCTCATCCCGTTGGTTCATTGCAGTTTCCATAAAAGTTTTAGCCGATTCATGAAAGGAAGAATCGCGATTGTGGGCATAAACCAAGAGATTGGTGTCAATGGCAAAGGTCTTCATCAAGTTCGTTCGCTATAGAGTTCGTCACGGTTGACACTGATTTCGCCCCCTAAACTAAAGGAACGCACTTTGAACGGTTTAGGAGAAGTTGAGGTGCTTTTAAGATCATTTTTCACCGACTGAAGAAGCAGTTCAATCATTTGAATTCGTTCTTCAACAGATGCTTGTTGGAGTTGCTTGAGGGTGTTTGAGTCAACCATGATTTCTAATCAATGAGTCCGATTCAATCTTGTGGTTATTCTGAATAGATTCGGAACGATCATGTCTCCTGTGGGTACAGTACAATATTATCTTTTTCCAATATGTCCAGTAGAAGTGGATTAAGACTCTAAGCGTGAAGATTAGTTGCGCGATGGCAACTGGCACCGAATCGAACCGGAGCGAAGTGAGGACGCGATCGCGCCATTTGTGACAAATGCGGGTTCAAGTGGTCAAAAGTGACTTGCTGATGGGACAAGACTAAAACTGGGTTCTGCATTCAAGAGTTGAAAACCGTTATTAATTTAAGATCATAGATAATAAAGCCGTTCTGTTTGGGGGTTATCTATGTTGTTGCAGGAACTGAAGGAAGAGGCGTTTAAGCTCTCACCGCGCGATCGATTTGCCTTAGTCAGCGCGATCATTG
>JAVLCL010000161.1:6201-7240 GCA_031580825.1 Halothece sp. Uz-M2-17 | reverse complement strand
CACCGTACTGGTTAATCATGTCTAACCATTCTTGAGGCACAGAGGAAGAACCGTGCATTACTAAGTGGGTGTTAGGGAGACGACGGTTAATTTCTTGAATACGATCAATGGCGAGAATTTCACCCGTGGGCTTACGAGTAAACTTATAAGCACCGTGGCTGGTACCAATTGCTACCGCAAGAGCATCCACTTGGGTCCGCTCAACAAATTCCACTGCTTCTTCAGGATCAGTTAATAATTGATCACGGCTTAAAACACCTTCTGCACCGTGACCATCTTCTTTATCACCTTGACCGGTTTCAAGAGATCCCAAGCAACCAAGTTCTCCTTCTACACTTGCGCCAACCGCATGAGCAACCTTTACTACTTCTGCAGTTACACTAGCGTTGTATTCAAAGTCAGCAGGAGTCTTTGCATCCTCTCTTAAAGAGCCATCCATCATTACACTGGTGAAACCGTTACGGATTGCGGAGTAGCAGGTCGCGGGGCTATTACCATGATCCTGGTGCATCGCAATGGGGATGTGGGGGTAAGTTTCGACTGCAGCAGTGATGAGGTGACGCAGGAAGTTTTCCCCAGCGTATTTACGCGCACCGCGAGAGGCTTGCAGAATAACGGGGCTGTTGGTTTCGTTAGCAGCCTGCATAATGGATTGGATCTGTTCCATATTGTTGACGTTATATGCAGGGATACCGTAGCCGTTTTCTGCTGCGTGATCCAGCAATAACCGCATTGGGACAAGCGCCATAGTCTTCCTCCTATGAGTGTTTTTCTATAGTTTTAATCAGAAAATTGTCAAAAAACTTATCTTTCGTTTTTTCAATCTTAAGATAAATTTCAAACTTTGACGAATTGATACTTATTCTACCTCTCCTTTGAGTTAGAAGCAAAACCCTATCAAAAGTCGTAAATGAGAAGAATTAGCTTTAATGAGATAGCAATTTAATGTAATTTAAGGGCTTTACAGAAGCTACATCTTAAGGTAGAGGTTGTTCTCTAACCCTAGACTTAGAATATAAAAGTAATAGGTAGCAAGCTC
>JAVLCL010000161.1:0-6191 GCA_031580825.1 Halothece sp. Uz-M2-17 | reverse complement strand
TCTTCAGACTTTTTTAACTTTTGCGGTTTTGCCTTTGACAATGCTTTGTTCTAAATGAGAAAGTGTGGCACAGAACTAATTGTTAAAACCTAAGGTTAAAAGGAGAATTTTATATGAATCAATATGCAGCAGAACTCCGACAAACTGCGAAAGCCATGGTTGCTCCCAACCAAGGTGTTCTTGCCATGGATGAAAGTAATGGCACTTGTAATAAGCGGTTTGGCAAAGAAGGGATTGATCAAACTGAAGAAATGCGCCGTCAGTATCGGGAGTTAATTCTGACGACTCCTGATCTTGGAAAGTATATTAGTGGCGCGATTCTTTACGATGAAACCATCCGTCAGAAAAAAGAAGATGGTACGCCCTTTACCAAAGTCATGAGAGATAATGATGTCATTATTGGTATCAAAGTCGATGGTGGAGCGAAAGAATTAGCCGGTCATCCTGGGGAGAAGGTAACAGAAGGATTGGATAAACTGCGCGATCGGATTGCAGAGTATTATCAGATGGGTGCGCGTTTTGCAAAATGGCGTGCTGTGATTACCATTGGCGACGGCATTCCCACTCGCGGTTGCATCGAAGCCAATGCTCATGCATTAGCTCGTTATGCAGCATTATGCCAAGAAGGTGGCTTAGTACCAATTGTGGAGCCAGAAGTCCTTATTGATGGTGACCACACCATTGAACGTTGCTATGAAGTCACCGATGAAACGCTACGGACGGTATTTACCGAACTGCGGACGCAAAACGTTGCCTTTGACCAAATGATTCTTAAGCCGAGCATGGTCATTTCTGGTAAACAGTGCCCGCAACAAGCCAGCCCACAGGAAGTGGCTGAGAAAACAATTCAGTGCCTGCGTGACAACGTTCCTGCTTCTGTGCCTGGAATTGCCTTCTTATCCGGTGGACAAACCCCTGAACAAGCAGCAGAACATCTGCACTTAATGAATTCTGAGCCTCTCAAATCCCAATGTCCTTGGCGCGTCACCTTCTCCTATGCTCGCGCAATTCAACAACCTGCGCTCGAACACTGGAAAGGACAAGCGAGCAACGTTAAAGAAGCGCAAAAGCTCTTACACCATCGTGCGCAATGTAACAGTGCAGCAAGCATGGGCAGCTATTCCGCAGATATGGAAAAACAACCTGCAATGGCTTAATCTCAGCGATTGCTATTGTAAGATAACGGAAAAGAGCTAGTGTCATAGTAGGGTGGGTAATGCTCACTCTACTATTTGTTTTAAACGAACGTATTGATGGGAATGGGAGTAAGAGAACAACAATTGGAATATGGTCTGGCGTTGCACACGACAAGTCCGCAACTAGGACTCGCTTTAAGTAACTTTCAGGGAAGCGAAAAGATCCAAACTTGGGATTTAGGTCGCGATTTATCAAGTGATTTGCATCGTCTGTTACAAGCGTTTATTACCCCACAAACTTGGTCTGATTTTGCGTTTATTGCGGTTGCGAAAGGACCCGGCAGTTTTACAGGAACTCGAATTGGCGTTGCAACTGCTCGTACATTAGCGCAACAGTTACAGATTCCGTTGTTTGCCATTTCGACATTAAGCGCGATCGCGCATTATTATAAAACTCAAAATCCCCAGCAATTTTCAGATTCAAAGCGAATTGCAGTCCAAATTCCTGCCCGTCGTCAACAGGTTTTTGTGGGCATTTATCACCTCAGCGCAACGGAATTAACGGTTGATCTTCCCGACACCATCATGACTGAGACTGAATGGGAAGACACTTTAAATCAGCTATCTTTTCCCTATCAATTATTGAAAATGAAAGAAGAACAATTCGGAGAAACCGTTTCCAGTGTTCTAGAATTAGCCTATCAACAATGGCAACAAGGAAAACGCCCTACTCTGCAAGAAGCACAACCCTTTTATGGACAAAGCCCAGTCTAGAAGAACTTAGATTTAAAAGTAGTGATGATTATTTAATCCTTGGCTTACGAAACAAATAACCAATAACAAGGAACTAATAACAAAATGATGTATCAAACGAATCCTCAGCAGCCTCCGAAAAATCTTCTTCCCACGATGTATGATTTACCCAGTGAAGACCCAGAGGAACCTGGCTTGCCCGATCAATTCCATATTTATCAGCCTCGATTATTAGATGAAACCTTTCGACCTGCCAATTATCCTTCCGAAGAAATTTTGACCGCAACTGACCTGAATTTATACTATGATTTCCGCCATACGCAATGGTATAAGCGTCCCGATTGGTTTGCTGTGGTTGGTGTTTCTCGTTTATATAATGACGAAGACTTAAGACTCAGCTATGTCATTTGGCAAGAAGAAGTTACGCCACTAATTATCATTGAGTTGCTTTCACCCGGAACCGAAAAGGAAGACTTAGGAGAAACGGAGAGTGAGATCAACCAACCCCCAACAAAATGGGAAGTTTACGAACAAATTTTACAGATTCCCTACTATGTCACCTACAGTCCCTATACTGAGGAAATGCAAGCCTTTACTTTAACTCAAAAAGGTTATCAGCGATTATTGCTCAACCATAACAGTCTTTGGATCAATGAAATTCAAATGAGTCTTGGCTTGTGGTAGGGAACTTATGAGCAAATCCAAGGGAAATGGTTGCGCTGGCAAGATCAAAATGGTAATTGGATTCCGACACCAGTAGAAGCGGAAAGACAACGAACTGATATAGAACGGCAAAGGGCGGATACCGAACGACAACGGGCGGAACGTTTAGAGGCTCGTCTAAGAGAGTTAGGAATTGATCCCAATGAAATCAGCGAATAATCATTGAGGATGGAAGTTGTGAATTCCCTTTTCCTATGGCACTATTGAGCATTATCTGTTAGTGTCAAGCGAAAATGTACGAAAAAATTACTCCTCCTAGTGTTGGAACCAAAATTACATTCAAAGATGGTGAACCCATTGTTCCTGATGATCCGATTATTCCCTTCATTCGCGGTGATGGAACCGGCTATGATATTTGGCCCGCGACACAGAATGTTTTAGAAGCAGCAGTCAAAAAGGCTTATGGTGACCAGAAGAAAATCAACTGGTTCAAAATCTATGCGGGTGATGAAGCCTGTGAACATTACGGCACATTTCAATATTTACCGGAAGATACGTTGCAAGCGATTCGCGAATATGGGGTTGCCATTAAAGGTCCTTTAACAACCCCTGTCGGCGGTGGCATTCGGTCGCTGAATGTTGCTCTCCGTCAGATCAATGATTTATATGCTTGTGTGCGCCCTTGTCGCTATTATCCGGGTACACCCTCCCCACACCGCTATCCCGAACGCCTCGATGTAATTGTTTATCGGGAAAATACAGAGGATATTTATTTGGGAGTGGAGTGGAAAGAAGGGACTGAAACTGCACAGAAGTTAATTGATATCCTGAATAAAGATTTAATTCCCAATACTCCCGAACATGGGAAGAAACAAATCCGCCTTGATTCTGGAATTGGGGTGAAACCGATTAGTAAAACGGGGTCTCAGCGTTTAGTCCGTCGGGCGATTAAACACGCCCTACAATTGCCCAAAAATAAGCAGCAAGTGACTTTGGTACATAAGGGCAATATTATGAAATATACCGAGGGTGCATTTCGGGATTGGGGCTATGAGTTAGCCACCACCGAGTTTCGCAATGATTGTGTCACCGAACGAGAATCTTGGATTTTGGGAAATAAGGAAAATAATCCGGATTTGAGTTTGGAAGAAAACGCTCGTCAAGTGGAACCCGGATTTGACAGCGTCACCCCAGAACGCCGAGAAGAGATTAAACAAGAGGTGCAAGCGGTTCTCGATAGCCTTTGGGAGACTCACGGTGAGGGCAAATGGAAAGATAAGGTGATGGTGAATGACCGCATTGCCGATAGTATTTTCCAACAGATTCAGACGCGCCCTAATGAGTATTCCATTCTTGCCACAATGAACCTGAATGGTGACTATTTATCGGATGCTGCTGCTGCGTTAGTCGGTGGTTTAGGGATGGGACCTGGAGCGAATATTGGCGATCGCTGCGCGATTTTTGAAGCAACCCACGGCACAGCCCCCAAACACGCAGGGTTAGATCGGGTTAATCCGGGTTCCTTGATTTTATCTGGGGTGATGATGTTGGAATATTTAGGCTGGAATGAAGCAGCGCAGTTAATCCAAAAAGGGTTAGGAAGCGCGATCGCGCAAAAAGAAGTTACTTATGACTTAGCCCGGATGATGGAACCGAAAGTGGATACGCCTCTTAAATGTTCTGAGTTTGCCCAAGCCATTATTAATCACTTTGATGATTAAGGATTAGAAAAAGAAGGACGTTGCTTGTGGGGTGGGCACTGCACACCCTACGACTACGACTCACCTTGTCTCCCTCGGAGTAGATTACAGAAAATGTTAAGAATAGTAAACTAAGGAGAGATATTCTTTTGAGGGAGCAACCTAAGTGAACGTCCTGAAAACGCTGACTCCAACACAAACTAAAAACCTGAGCGTTCTTGCGATATCAGGTTTACTGTTCTGGATTAGCTTAACTAGCCTCTTACCCACCTTACCCGCTTACATTGCTGACATTGGCGGAAGTAAACATCAGGTGGGTTTAGTCATGGGGAGTTTTGCCATTGGTTTGTTGTTGTTTCGCGCGCAACTGGGACAACTCTCTGACCAACGTAGCCGAAAGCTGGTGATTATGATTGGGACGTTTGTGGTGGGAACTGCCCCTCTAGGATACCTTTGGGTCGATTCGATTCCCCTACTCATCGCGTTTCGGGCGTTTCATGGCATTAGCATTGCTGCATTTACAACGGGGTATAGTACCCTTGTGGTTGACTGGTCACCTCCAGAAAAACGGGGGGAACTGATTGGTTATATGAGTTTAGTCGTCCCTGTGGGGTTAGCTGTAGGACCTGCTTTAGGGGGATATTTACAAGTCAGCTTGGGTTATGAAGTGCTATTTGCCATTTCCGCAGCATCTGGATATTTAGGATTATTATTCGCCTCACAAGTAACCGAAGGGAAGGTAGAAAAGACTCACGAAGATCAAACAGAAGAAACGCCACAATCTGGCTTTTGGACAGTTTTACTGAGTCCTCGCATTCGGACACCCGCTACGGTTTTATTTATGGTGGGATTAGTTTTTGGAACATTAACCACCTTTCTCCCTTTGTATGTTCGCGAGTTAGGCATTGCCTTAAATCCAGGCTTATACTACACCACCTCAGCGATTGCTAGTTTTGCCATGCGGATGTTTGTGGGACGGGCTTCCGATTATTATGGGCGCGGAATTTTTATTACGATGAGTTTGAGTTTGTACACTGTTGCCATGTACTTACTCGCAAGTGCCAATACCCCAGAAGAATTCTTAATTGCAGCGATCGCGCAAGGTGCAGGGGGTGGTACACTGATCCCCATGATGATCGCGCTGATGTCCGATCGCTCACTCACCAGTGAACGGGGACGGATTTATGCCCTTTCCATTGGTGGATTTGATTTAGGGATTGCGCTGGCAGGTCCCGGGATTGGCTCTTTAGCGGAAATTTTAGGCTATCGCGGATTATTTCAAGTGGGAGTGAGTTTAGCTGCAATTGCTTTAATTGTATTTGTCACGCGATCGAGCAAAAGTCTTCCTCACTCGCTTCGGTTTGCGATTGGACGGGAAAAAGATGTCTATGCGGTGAATCAATAATTATTGATTTTCAGTTTCAAAATGTCCCTTTGTCTCATAATATTAATCGCAATTCCAAAGTTAAATAAAATAAAGAAGCGTGAGTCAAGGATTATAAAATGACAACAAGCGAAGGAATATGCTGGAGTGTTGCAGACTTAGAACTGTTTCCAGAAGATGGAAAACGCTATGAAATTATTAATGGAGAACTCTTTGTGACTCGTGCGCCTCATTGGAAGCATCAGGAAGTTTCTGGCAATGTCTATGCAGTGTTACAGAGTTGGTCACGGAAAACCGGTTTAGGTCGTAGTGCAGTTACGCCGGGTATAATTTTCTCAGCAACTGATAGTGTGATTCCTGATGTGGTTTGGGCAAGTAACCAGCGTTTAGAAGAATGCTTAGATGAATCAGGACACCTCGCCGATGCACCGGAATTAGTAGTGGAAGTGCTATCCAAAGGCGTGAAAGATAAACAGCGCGATCAGGAATTAAAACGAAAATTGTGCTTTACCCAAGGCGTACAAGAATATTGGATTTTAGATTATCAGCAACAAC
>JAVLCL010000160.1:0-7319 GCA_031580825.1 Halothece sp. Uz-M2-17 | reverse complement strand
AATTCCGCAATGGCATTGGCTTGTCGGGATAATTTTGCCCGTTGCATTTCTAAGACTTGATTTCGTCTTTGGGCTTCGAGTTGTTGCTGTTCTAACTGACGGGTATATTCTTTAACTTTCGCTTGTTCTTGTTTTAGGTTTTCTGCATATCGCCGAGCTTCTTCTTTTTGACTATTAATAATTTTATTAACTTGAGCAAAAATTTTGGATTGAGCTAACAGCAAATGATGAAGTTCTAGCAACTCTAAATCCCCATTTCCCTTACGCACTAAAATCGGTTCATAAAGTAAATCTAAGGAACGATTCAGGGCTTGTCTCACCGCTTTATCAATGCGACAATCTTGTTCCAAAGTCAGGGTATCGGTTTCCATCACCTCTAGCAACACTCGAATCGGGCGACGGAGATATAATTCTAAACTGTAGGGCTGACTCATCTGTTCGAGAAACTTTCGTCTCGAAATCATCCCAAGAATTTCGTCTTCCTCTTTAATAATGACACCAGGGAGACTGGGGTGCTCTTGAAATTGGTTAGCAACAACTTCGCCAAGAGTATCGGCATCAACCTGATACTTATGAGTTTCTAAATCAGCAATAGTTGTATTGGGATTAAGGGGAGTTGAGTTAGATGAGGTCACGGTGATTCAATGAGTGTTGCTATTGTAATTCCATCTTTGATCATATGGACTTTCCCTCATCATTTCATCATCATCAATTTAACAATGGGTTAATTTTGATTTAAGTCTCAGGAATTATTAGTAATTTGTTATTTGTTATTCGTTCTTTGGTAACTGGTAAGTCATGACTAGAAGCGAGTTTCATATTCAACAGTGAGACTTTGATTATCTGATAAATCCGTTGAACCCCGCAGTAAAATACCATCACTCAAACGATAACGAACACTATATTGAAACTGCTGATTGGCATTAAAGAGAGTAAGAACAGAAAAAGAAAAATCATTGCTAATTTCAACCCCAGCTTCTGCTGCAAACCCTAAACTGGAATCCGATCCCTCTTCTCCTTCTTCGGTTTCAGTGGGAATAAGAGTCGGAAAAATCCGAAATTCACTTAAGCCTAAAGCATCACCAATGGTATTTTGAAAACTGCCTAAAAATGTCGAACTCGCTAAATTGGCAAGTCCTAATGCTGTATTGCCTTGTCCAAAACCACTGGTTAACCCCCCACCGAGGAGAGTAACAATTTCGGTTTGGCTGCGATTAGGGTCACTACTGAGAGTGAGAACACTGTCATTTGCCCTTAATTGTCCGGGCTGGAGTTCACTTGCCCGTCCTTGCACCAGAGCCTCCACTTGTACGGATTGTAAGGTTCCTACTCCAGCATTAATGCCAGTTGTCATTTCAGTCCCTGTACTGTCAGTGCCGAGATTACCACTGGTTTCAGCAACAGAGGTCACTAAACGGACATTGAGGGTTGGGTCTAACCCTTGAGTGGGAATAAAGGTTGCTGTTTGCTCGTAACCTTGGGCTAAGCGAAATTGAGTCGGTCCTAAATTCACGTCACCGCGTTCTAAATTAATCGTTCCTTCAGGACGCATATTGGCTAATGTCCCATTCAAAGTCAAATCCCCTTTTGCCAAAAAGTTCATAATGGGAGGACGAGTCACGTTTACATTTTCCCCAAGATTAATTTTTAAGTTGCTAAAGGCAATATTAGAAGTGTTTTCTGTAGCCTCACCATTGGTTGCTGTTGAATCTTGTCCTGCTAGAATGACTTCACCCTCAGATAGGGTCATTTCTCCACCAATTTCTGGTTCTAACGCGCTTTGAGCAATGCTAATGTTCCCAGCAACATCCCCTTCATAAAGATCGGGTAAATTAACGGTGAGATTATCGAGGGCAATATTAAGACTTTGGGAGTTAGCAGTGGGTTCAAATAGAGCCAGTCCACCCGTTGCCGTGACTTCACCTCCGCCAAAATCAGCATTCAATTGTTCTACAGTGAACTGATTGAAATTAAAGGCAACACGACTATCAATATCCGTTAACGGTTCGGGTAAAACGGCTGTCCCAATGCTCGCGTCGGAAAGGGTAACAACGCCTGTGGTATTGAGTTGATCGAATTGGAAGTTTTCAAGGTTGAAGGGACCATTAATGGCAAGATTGACGGCTCCTTCTCCCCCTTCCCAAGTCAGTTGACCATTGGTAACGACATCAAGCAAGGCAAAGCCATCATCTTGGAGGTTGATATCAATATTTAATTCCTCGGAAGCAGGCGGAACAACGGCAAAGGGGAGTTGATAAGGAACGTCGCCACTGATGGTTAGAGGGTCGCTATCTTGAGAGAGTAACCCTTCCGCAAAGAAATTTAATTGGGAGTTGTTATAGCTAAAACTGCCTTGAATGGTCTGAATGGGGGTTTCATTGAGGGTGGCTTGTTCAACACTGAGTTCTCCTCTCGCGGTAGGATTATTTTGTTTCCCAGCAACGGTTGCTGTGCCATTGACAAAACCGCTGACACCGATAAATTCTGGTAGTTCAACAATGTTTTGCAAGCCAGCAATCGGAATTTGATTAACTTGTAATTGGGCGGATTGGTTTTCTCCCCCCACTGTACCGGAGAGATTGAGAAAACTCTCTCCAGAGGCAAGACGAACCGGTAATAAGGTAATCACACCATTGGTGAGACTCCCTTTCGCGGTGACGGTTTGAGCTTGATAGGGACCCCATTGCCAAGTGTCGCCATCGAGACGAAAGTTTCCTTCCATATCTTCGAGGTTAAAGGATTGCCCTTGCAAACTGAGATTACCAGTAAAGTTGCCTTGGGCAGAACTCAGGGGGGGGATAGCGGTCACTTTGTCCTGCTCGGCTTCCATTTGGGCAAGGAGGGCTTTAATTTCTGAGAAGCGGCGGAGTTGGGTTTGCAGGGGGAGATTATCAACGCCAACTGTTGTGACATTGAGGTCATCGGCATTTCCGTAAAGGGGGGTGGCGAAGTTTTGGTTGAGATCGGAAAGATTAAACACTTGCAGGGCGCTGAGAATATCTTGAATGCGTCCTTGTTCAATATTGAGATTAACTTCAAAATTAGGGTTGGGTTCACTCAGAGTAAGACGACCCCTTCCGCGATATTCGCTTTCTTGTTGGATGAGGACGGCTTCTTGGATGGTGACGGTGTTATCGGTATAGGTAAAGTTTGCCGTCGCGCGATCGCTGTTAAAACGTCCTAATGAGGGTCGTAGAAGGGTTAATTCTCCAGAAATATCATAATTGTTTAGGTTAAGGGCTAAGTTGCCTTCTAAGGTTCCGGAAGCGGGTTGATTGGCAAATTCAGGAGGGAGGGGTGCAAACTCTTTGAGTAAATCTAGGGGGAGTTCATCAAAGGTGGCTTGTAAGGTGTCTCCTTGGCGAGTTCCTCGCGCGATCGCGCGATCTCTTTGAATAAAAAAAGATTCCGGTTCAAGAGGCAATAACTGATCGGGGTCTGGAGACAATAATGTGAAACGAATTTGATCCGGTGTGTCACTATTCCCGATTAAGTTGAATCTCACTCCTTGATCCCTATTGACTTGCATACCTCCGGTCATTTCGGAATCAAAGGTAAACCGTTCCAGTGCAAAGTTTTGTAGGCGAATGTCTGCCTCTGCTTGCGGTTGGGAGAGATTACCGGTAATATTTCCAGAAAAGTTAGCTAAACCTTGGACATCAATTTGACCCACTGCTTCTGGACTGGGGAGAGGCAATTTTGCTAAATCTAGGTTTTGGGCATCAACGGTTAAGTTAATATTTTCAACAATATCTTGTCCTTCTTCTTCCCAGTTCAAGGCGATGATCCCCTCTGCAAAAAAGTTTTTGGCGTTTGCTTGTTCTAAGATCACTTGTTCACCATCCCAACTGAAGCGAGTGGTAAGGGGATTAGTAATCAGGGCGAGTCCTTGACTAAAGTTTAAGTTTGCCTGGGCGGTGATTCCTGCGGGTGTGAGATTATCCAGAGTGCCATTAACTGTTACTTCTCCCCTCAGGTCGCCTTGTAATTGGTCAGAGAGTTGAGACAGTTGGAGATTCTCTGGGTTAGCAACAATTTGAAATTCGCCGTTTTCTAAACGAATGAGATTTGCTGTAACATTGCCGTTTAAAAGTTGGTTGACCGTTGCGGTTCCTTGGACAGTAATTCCGGAAGGAGTTAAATTGTCTAAGGTTCCTTGGGCGCTGAGTTGGGTATTAAAGAGTGCACTTTCGAGGGGTGGGGGAAGTTGGGGAATAAAACGAGACAGATTAAAGTTTTGGACTTGTAATGCTCCTTGCCAGTTCCCTTGGTTGAGACGGAGATTATTGAGGGCAATGTTTTGATTTTGATTACTGCCTCTAACATTAATTGATCCAGAACCGGTTCCTTGAATTTGATTGAGATCAAAGGCTTTCACATCTGCTTGCACCTCAAACTGAGCGGAGAGTAATTCGTTTAATTCCGGTGGGGTTTGGGGGGCGAGTAATGCAATGGGAATGTTTCTTAGTCTGACATCTGCATTCAACTGACCTTTATTAAAGCGAATATTGGTTGCAGCGAGTTCTCCTTGGGGAACATTTAATGATCCAGATCCGATCACTTGTAGGCTTTCCGGAGACAAATCAGTCACATCGGCATCGAGGCGAAATTGTCCTGAAATTGGATTTTGAAATTGAGGCGGAACTTGGTTACTGAGTTTTTCCGGTTGTAGGCGATTAATATTAATTTGAGCTTGTAACTGACCTTGGGAGAGTTGCAGTTGGGGTAAGGTGACGGTTCCCTCAGCAATGGCTAAGTTTGCTGTTCCTGTTCCCTGCAAATTGGTCCAGTCTTTTAAGGAGCCTGTAATTTCTGCTGAAGCGTTTAAAGTTCCCAAATCATCAGGAAGATTGGCTTGATAAGAACGAATGGCTTCCCCTGAGACATCTTTCACTTCAACATCGAGAGCAATGGTTTGTTCTGGGGTTAGATCAACTGTTCCTTGAGCAGTAATTTCTCCTCCCGTTTGCGGTGTCACTTGGAAGGTTTCAATAATAACTTGTGTTCCTTGTATGGAGACTTCCGTTTGGAAACCACTAATTTTAATTTGATCAACAGTTGTGGTTTCGGTACTGTTGGCGGTGATATTCAGTTGAGGATTATTTAATTCTCCGGTAATATCAATCTGGGCTGCAATGGTTCCACTAATGGGAATCTGACTGGGATCGAGATCAACGGCAGTTAACAACCTAGAAACGGCGGTTGGTTCCACGTTTGCGGTGAGGTCATAGCCCTGATCGAGATTAATGCTTCCTTGCGCTTTTGCGCTAACTTCTCCAAACTTAGTATTAAATTCCTGAACAATAATATCTTTTCCGGCGAACTGAACATTCGCATTGGTATTGGTAATTGCGGTGGTAAATTGATCCAGTTTGGCTTCTCCATTCTTAAATTGAGCCCTACCCTCAAAACTGGGTAAACTGCCATCTAGAGAAAACGCAATGTTGGTATTAGCGTCTAGTGTCCCAGCAATCATATCAAGCGGAGAGGAGACGAGACGGGCTAACTCACCAATGGCAAGTTGATTACTGGTAACGGCGAGATCCACTTCACCACTGTCGAGACGGGCCTCACCTTCTAAGTTCAGACTCCCTTGTCCATCAGTCACGGATAAGTTTTGAGCTTGAAACGAAATCCGTTGATTATTATCTCGAAACTGGCTCGTTAATTGCGGTAATGTCAAATGGACAGGAGGTTGCAGTTCTCCTTCTGGAGTGCGGGGAGAGAGAGAAAGGCTTGCATTTTCAACCGCAAGGCTGTTTAATTTAATTTCGATCGCGCCTGCGGGTTGGGGCGTGAGTTCGGTGGTGATCCATTTTCCGTCTGGAGTTTGCTCAACGGCAATCTCTGGTCTGACTAGGGTGACATCGAGTTCAATGGTTTGTTCGGTGAGGAGTTTAAACGGGGTAAAATCCACATCGATCGCAGGAATTGTCACTGCTTCTGAGTTATCCTCAGTGGGGGGAATGATGGTTTCACCAAAGCTAAGTGAGGTTAAGGAAAACGATTCTAACTCTCCCATTTCTACGGGACGAGAAAGGAGAGCACTCAGGCTTTTTGCTACGGTTGGTGACAGACGAGACTCGATATAATACCAACCATAAGCAACACCACCACCGAAGCTAATAATGATCAGGATCAGCAGCGATCGCAGCCAAGGGGGACGTTGCGGAGGGGGCTGATCGGGGACTAACTCTTCTGATGATGCTTCGGATGAGGAACGATTTTGAGCACTCATGATTGTTCTTAAGAATGGGAAGAATAGATTGCTAATGATTAAGCCATTTAGCTGCCATAATACCAACGATTGCTGATAAAACTGGGCTGCTTAAAAATTGCACTACATTGGGTTGGGTGAGGACTGCTTCAAATACTTCTGGATCATGTTGATAAGCATAAGTTGCCACTTGACTGATTTGTTGTGGATTCATGGTTTCAGGGTTCATGGTTGAGAGAGAAAGATTTTGTTTGAGACGTTGCTCCTCAATTCCTTTTTCCTGTAATTGGGTGATCAGTTGATGGGCAATTTGTTGACGCTGTTCTGGTCTCAGTTGGGGAAGAATTTGCCTAAGTTCCCGTTCGATGAGTGGGGCTGATTTACTCATTTTTGACTGAGATTGCGGTTTGAGAAATGGCTGAGGAGGGAACTGGTTTTTACTCCCCATTGTCTGTTCTGTTTGTGGTGCTTGTTGCTGAGTTTTAGCTGGGGTTCTCGGGTTTTCTGAGGGGTTAGAAGCGTTTTTAATATTAATTTTAGGTTTGATTTTTTCGGGCTGAGATGACATGATTATACTCCTTTTGAACTCAGACGACTCTGTCCATGAACTGACTTTTATGAAAACTTGTTATATATTTGTCCTTAACATAACAAAAGCGCGATCGCGCTTCTTCCCTCAAAGGAAGTAATACCAAATTGATATAGGAATAATAAAAAAACTCCCTTGCTGGATTAAGGGAGTGTTAAATCATCTCAAAGCAGTATTTTTTTGTAGCTAAAAACTTAATCAATATAACCCATCAATAAACTGGGATCATCAATTTGATTAGAAGCAACAGGACGGTTCCCAAAATCAGAATAAGTTTCATCAATTTTCAGGGTACTTGCGCCAATCGGACGATTTCCTGAAGAGTAAAAGTTCCCCACTGTCGGTAACTCAGTTGCAAAAATAGGACGATCTCCGCCCATGGTGTGAAATGTTTCTACAATTTTCAGGTGGCTTGCAAGAATGGGACGGTCACCTCCCATCGTCCGGAATGTTCCTGCTAATTCCAGCTTGCCACCACTGACCGGACGTTTCCCGACGCTTTTTAAGGTAAGG
>JAVLCL010000159.1:0-7347 GCA_031580825.1 Halothece sp. Uz-M2-17 | reverse complement strand
TTACAGTGAAGAAACTGGAGAATCTTTCCCCATTGTTGTCAGAAAACCCCTTGAAATTCGAGGAACGCCTAATAATAAAGGATATCACGTCAAAATCGAAGGCGGTGGCGAGTTTAATAGTCCCACGGGTGCAGGGCAAAATGTTGCCATTGCTCTGTTAGAAAATAGTACCCTCACTGGTGTTAATGTTACCAATCAGCGCGATCGTGGGATTGGCGTTTGGGTTGAAGGGGCAAGTCCCACACTTTTAAAAAATACCTTACAACAGAATGACAATACTGGGGTTGCCATTAATGGTACAGGACGAGCCGTGATTCTCGATAACTATTTTTATAGTAATTCTGGGAATGGAATCGTCATCTACGGACAAAGCCAGCCCACGATTAAAAGTAACATCTTAGAACGCACTGGCTTTGGTATTAGCATTACTGAAGCATCTCGTCCGCAAGTGATCGGTAATGAAATTAAACATAATCGCATTGGTATTATTGTAGAAGGCAATGCGCAACCCGTGATCCGCGAGAACTTGATTACACTCTCCACAGAAGATGGACTGGTTGCGATCGCGCGATCGCAACCTAACTTAGGAACCTTAGATGAACCAGGAAGAAATATTTTCCGGGGTAACCGCGGACAAGCGATTAAAAACTTGACGAAAACTTACACCATTCCGGCAAGTGGTAATGAAATTAGCGGGGAAACAAGCGGAAACATTGATGTCCGTGCTACTGTCGCTCAAAACCGCCCTCTTCCTCAGCAACGCAATCTCTCCCCTCTCCCGACTCTATCTCAGCCCAGTGACTCTAATGATACTCCTGTCCGAGAGCAAGTCTGGAGCGCACCGAATAATTCTAACCGACGTTCCTCCTCAATTAATCAGCAGTCACTGCCCCCACTCAACACCCAACAACCCCTGTTACCTCCTGCATCAAATAATAATCAATCTGCGAGCAATCAATCTCCTCCGTCAAATCTTCCTCCCCTGAAGTCCCCTCCGCGTAATACGCCAGAGCGTAACAATACCAATACCGCTTCCGATTCTAACCGCAGCAGTCTGCAAGATATTTTGGTGTTAGAACCGAATGCTTCTCCTACTCCTCGGCGTAACCCCAATGCCTTACCCGTTCCCAATGGAAATATTCCGAGCGGGAATCCTTTTCGCCCCGGTACTTCACCAGAACAGCGAGTTAGACAAGTGGGTGGACAATATCGGGTGATCGTTGAAATTAGGCAAGCCAGCGATAAAACCCGAGTCAAAGAAATTGTTCCGGGGGCGTTTACCAGTCGATATCAAGGACGGGCAGTTATGCAAGTAGGCATTTTTCGCAGTGAAGTGAATGCTGAAGAAATTCGTCAACGCTTACAACAAGCCGGATTAAAGGTGCAAGTAATTTCCATGTGACAAGACACTATAATGGTCTAGCAGTGTCTTAATGATACAGTTTGAATCTATGAATTTCCTGACTCAACTCCTGTCTCCGAAAACATCCCCAGCACAATCGAAAGCACCTCGCCGACGAAAACGCCATCGTGGCATTGAAATTAAAAATGATCAAGAAATTGAGTATATGCGGGAGTCAGGACGCATTGTTGCCACTGTCTTAAAGGAAATTTCTGAGATTGCCGAAGCAGGAATGACCACTGGTGACTTAGATGCCTATGCGGAAAAGCGGATTCGGGAAATGGGGGCAACGCCAAGTTTTAAGGGGTATCATGGCTTTCCGGGTTCGATTTGTATTTGTATTAATAATGAAGTGGTGCATGGGATTCCCAGTGAAAAAAAAGTGATTCGTAACGGTGATCTGTTAAAGGTGGATACTGGGGCGTATAAAAATGGCTTTCATGGCGATTCTTGTATTACGATTCCGATTGGAAGCATTAAGCCTAAAGCCCAAGAGTTGATGGCAGTGGCGGAAACTGCTCTGTATGAAGGGGTGAAACAGGTGAAAGCGGGAACAGAATTATTAGAGATTGCTGGCGCGATCGAAGATTATGTTACCAGTCGCGGTTATAGTGTTGTGGAAGGCTTTACCGGGCATGGGGTAGGGCGGAATCTCCACGAAGCCCCAGCAGTGTTCAATACACGAACCAATCAACTGCCGAATGTGAAGTTAAAAGCAGGGATGGTGCTTGCCATTGAACCGATTGTGAATGCCGGATCAAAATTTACTCGCACCTTGCGCGATCATTGGACAGTGGTCACCGTCGATAAATCTCTCTCCGCCCAATTTGAACATACTGTTCTCGTTACACCAGACGGCTATGAAATTTTAACCGATCGCGCCCAAGTTTAAGCAATCTTTGATTGATGTTGTCTTTCAACTCTCTATCTTAAATGTCACGAGTCCTCTCGTGACCAAATAAAAAAGTCCGTCAGGACATTCGTACACAAAAAACAAATCTGTGTACGTTATGTTAGGATTTGTTTAGTGACTTGTAGAAACCAATGCTTAACCTGACTTACGAGTACAAATTAGAGCCAAACCGACAGCAGATTGAGATGATCGAGCATACGCTTGATGTCTGTGGCTCAGTTTGGAATTTTGGTTTAAGGGAAAGAAAAGATTGGTATAATTCCCGCAAGTCACCTGTAAACGCCTGTTCCATCCAAAAAGAATATATCATCCCTGCTGATGAACCTTATCCTAACTACCACAAACAGGCAAAGGCTTTAACCGAAGCCAAGAAAACCGATCAACGCCTCAAATCAGTTAACGCTCAAGTTCTTCAACAAGTTCTAAGGACGCTTGACCGAGCGTTTGCTGATATGAAGGAAAGAGGTTTTGGGTTTCCAAGGTTTAAGAATCGATACCGTTTTCGCTCTTACGTTTACCCTCAACTGAGAGGAAAAGAGTTAATTAAAGGGGATCGGATTAAGTTGCCCCAGTTAGGTTGGGTAAAATTCAAAAAGTCTAGGGAAGTTCCAGAAGGATTCAAGGTGAAACAAGCAAGAGTGGTCAGAAAAGCCTCTGGCTACTTTGTGATGCTTTCCCTCCAGTTGGATGTGGATGTTCCACAACCTTCCCCTCACGGTCATCCAAGAGGGTTAGACTTGGGCTTTGACAAGTTTGTTGCTACTTCTGATGGTTTAGAAGTTAAAAGACCTCGGTTCTTAAAATCTCTTCAACGCAAGCTGCAATTGCTGCAACGAAGACTTAAGAACAAGCAGAAGGGGTCAAACAACCGACATAAACTCAACCGCAAGATAGCAAGAGTTCATCAACGCATTTCTGATGCTCGTAAAGACTGGCACTTCAAACTTGCTCATCAGTTATGCGATGGAGCAGGGATGATCTTTGCCGAGGAGATTAACTTCCGCACTTGGCAACGAGGAATGTTATCTAAGCATTCAGCAGACGCGGGGTTTGGTCAGTTTGTAAACATCCTTCAGTGGGTTTGCTGGAAAAGAGATGTTTACTTTGCCAAAGTCAACAAAGATGGGACATCACAGGAGTGTAGCCAGTGTGGGGCACATACAGGCAAAAAGACTCTGGATGTCAGAATTCATCGTTGCCCTGAATGCGGTTATGTCGGGTCGAGAGATGTTGTCAGCGCCGAAGTCATTAGAAATCGAGGATTGTCTGACCTCGGGCAGGGGTTGGACGTTAAACAAAACGCCTGTAGAGACGATCTGGCGGGGGCGTTGCCTAGCCAAGAGTCTGTGAAGCAGGAAGTCCTAGGTGTGAACTTAGGAATCTCCCGTCATAGCGCGTGTAGCGTTTGACGGGAGAGGATGTCAACTGTTATGGTTAAATCTTGTTACTGATTCATCTCGGACAATAGATGATACCTAACAAAGAACAAATTACTAAGAACGAATCACAAAACTGTGTCGTCTCCAAGCAATGAATTATTCTGGACAATCATTGGTTTAATCTTGACCATTGGCGGGACATTTGTTGAAGCCTTCATGACCAATTTTCCTTGGTCTTGGACAGAAAAGGGCATTGAGATCCATTCTTTGGGCGTGACCTATCAAATTGGGGCGGTATTACTCACCGGTTGTCTTGGAGGAAAACGGGCGGGGGCTTTATCACAACTGGCTTATGTCACCCTCGGTTTAGTCTGGTTACCCGTCTTTGGTAGCGGTGGGGGAATGGACTATTTAACAGAACCAACGTTTGGTTATATTATTGGCTTTGTCCCTGGGGCTTGGTTTTGTGGGGTTTTGGCGTTTCGTCAAGATAAACAACTGGAATGGTTAGCAATCAGTTGTTTATTTGGGTTAGCAATTATTCATAGTTTTGGTATTGTTTATTTAGTGGGATTGCATTACTTTAAGTTATTCTTTTTAGATGCACCCTTGCTATTATTCCCCACAATTCTCCAATATTCTTGGCAACCCTTAGGCGGACAATTAGCCTTAATTTGTGCGGTGGCTGTTTTAGCCTATGGTTTACGGAACATTCTATTTTATTGATGAAGAAAAATCGTTTATTTTGGCTAGTTGCAATCATTGGTTTTCTTTTAGATCAAGCAACAAAATTAATTGTTGTGGAATCTTTTGTTGAAATTGGAAAAACAATCGCGCTCTGGGAAGATGTCTTTCATTTAACTTATGTGATCAATCGCGGTGCAGCCTTTAGTTTATTTGCTGAAAATGGTGCTTGGCTACGTTGGTTATCATTAGTGGTTACCATTGGTTTAATGACCTATGCTTGGTTTAGTCCGCGTTTACCAAAGCTGGAACAATTAGGCTATGGCTTCGTCTTAGCGGGTGCTGCGGGAAATGGATTAGACCGGTTTTTATTTGGTTATGTGGTCGATTTTTTGGACTTTCGCTTAATTCAATTTCCTGTTTTTAATCTTGCGGATATCTGTATTAATATCGGAATTGTTTGTTTAATTCTAATTAATTTACCCGCATTTCAACGTTCTCACCGCCCAAGAAACGGAGAACAAAATAAAAATGAATAATCGTTCAAAGCGCGATCAGCCTCAAACAATTAATCAATTTGTCACCCAAGCCATACAAACAGTACAAGCACAAGCGCTGACCTTAAAACCCAGTGCCAACGTTCCAGAATTACGAATTAAAAACGGTAGAGAAAAAAAGATTGCGAAACATTCTCTGATCGGAGACCGCTATTTATTAGGACGCAGTTCTCGCAGTTGTGACATTGTGGTGCGCAATTCCCTCATCTCGCAAGTGCATCTTTCTATTAATCGCACGCCATCTGGAAATTATACGATTAAAGATGAAGGATCACTCAATGGCATTTACATCGGGAAGCGCAAACAATCGTCTTTTGTCCTCCGTCATGGCGATCACTTTACCCTCGGTCCCCCTGATGTTGCAGATGCAGTAGAAATTACTTATCATCACCCACCACCGTTATTACTTAAAGGGATTTCTTATGTTTTCTATGGTGTGGGTGGGCTAGCGATTCTTTTCGCCTTGATCATTGGTTTAGAATGGACCAAATTTTCCGTGCAACCGCTACCGGCGGGCGTGCAAGGTCCGGTTGTGGTCTATTCTCGGGATGGACAAACCCCATTACGTCCGTTGCAAAGTGGGACACATCGGGAATTAAAAAATTTATCTGACTTTTCTCCCTATCTTCCGGATGCGGTGATCGCTTCAGAAGATACCCGTTTCTATTGGCATTTTGGCGTTGATCCCATTGGAATTTTACGCGCGATCGTTGTTAACGTTACCGCCTCAGATGTCCGTCAAGGGGCAAGTACCCTGACTCAACAGTTAGCCCGTAGTTTGTATCCGGAGTATGTGGGACGAGAAAATACCCTGAAACGGAAAATCAATGAAATGATGGTCGCCCTCAAGCTGGAAACGTTCTACAGTAAAGATCGGCTCTTGTTGACCTATTTAAATCGAGTGTATTTAGGGGTGGGCAGTTATGGCTTTGAAGATGCAGCCCAATTTTACTTTAATAAATCAGCGAGTGATGTCAATTTGTCTGAAGCTGCTACTTTAGTCGCGATTTTACCCGCCCCCAATGCGTATAACCCCGTGCGAGATTATGAAACCGCCGTTCAGTTGCGCGATCGCGTGATTAATCGCATGGCAAAATTAGGGATGGTTAGCGCAGAAGAAGCCCAACGCGCCCGCCGATCGCGCATTGAAGTCAGTCCGAAAGCAAAACAAAACTTTTCTCAAATTCGTGCGCCTTATTTTTATAATCATGTGCTGGCAGAGTTAAGGGAATTATTAGGGTTAGAACTGGCAGCAGAAGGGAATTTTATTGTTGAAACCGCCCTTGATCTCGACTTACAGCAACAAGCAGAAACCAATCTCCGTGAGAATATTAATAATCAAGGGGCGTACTATGGGTATAACCAAGGCGCGATGGTAACCCTTGAGAGTAATACTGGTTCGATTCGAGCGTTAGTCGGGGGGAAGAGTTATCAAGAAAGTCAGTTTAACCGTGTCACGCAAGCCCAGCGTCAACCCGGTTCCACCTTTAAAGTCTTTGCTTATGCAGCAGCGTTAGAACAAGGAATTTCTCGGACTTATTCTTGTTCTCCTTTAACTTGGAAAGGACAACGTTATACAGGCTGTGAACGGAGTGCGGGAAATATTAACCTTGGGCGGGGGTTGGCACAATCAGAAAATGTCGTCGCCTTGCGAGTAGCGAGAGATGTGGGGTTAAACAATGTTGTCCAAATGGCGCAACGGTTGGGTGTGAAATCTGATTTAGATCCTGTACCAGGATTAGTTTTAGGACAAAGTGAAGTTAATCTTTTAGAGATGACAGGGGCTTACACCGTCTTTGCCAATAATGGGGTTAAGAATCGTCCCCATGCCATTAGGCGGATTTTTGATGGCGGTGACTGTCCGGATCCAGATGATTATGAAACCTGTCGGGTGATTTATGATTATAAAAATGATGCTGAGCGCGATAATAATGTAATTTCTCCTCGTATTGCTCAAACCATGACCCAATGGTTACAACAGGTGGTTCAACAAGGAACCGGACGAGCAGCGAATATTGGTCGCAACGCAGCCGGAAAAACCGGAACCACTAACGATGCGGTTGATTTATGGTTTATCGGTTATGTTCCCCGTGAAAATTTAACAACAGGGGTTTGGCTGGGAAATGACCAACCCTCTCCTACGCGAGGCAGTAGCAGCCAAGCAGCGCAACTTTGGGGAACCTATATGCGCTCAGCTTTGCAGTAATTAGAGCTTGCTGAATAAAACGGAAACCCTTACTCAATCAGGTTTTAAGCCTCTTAATTCTTGGAAAAAGTGCATGGGAATTGAATGATCAAGGCAGAAAACGTTGCACCTTCCAAGAAAATGTCTGGCTTTTCCTACTTTCCTTCTTCAGTATTGCCTGTTGTCTATTGACTTTTGCCTGGCTAAACCGATAATTAGACTTTTTC
>JAVLCL010000158.1:0-7400 GCA_031580825.1 Halothece sp. Uz-M2-17 | reverse complement strand
ATAAGTTATTGGTAACCGTTGGCGTTGGTTAACTTCTCCAGTACCTGGTCAATGGTAAAGCTCGCTGCTTTTTGACGAGGAGGATATTCTTCAAACGTTGCCAAGAAATTCCCAACATATTGCTGAGCCGGTACCATTAGAAAAGCATGGTCAATGAACCAATCCCAGTAAGTATTAGAGGTAATCGTGGCTTTTTCATAGGGATCGGTGCGGAGGTTGTAAAGCCAAGGAATACGAGTTGCCACAAACGGTTCCGTCCAAATATCCAAAGTACCCGGTGTTCTTTGCTGGGCAAAGTGCAGTTTCCAGTTGTCATACCGCAGGGCTAACAGATCGCCATCATCAGAGAAATAAAACATTGACTCTCTGGGACTATTGTCTTGCTTCCCTGTTAAATAAGGGAGAAGATTATAACCATCGAGATGGACTTTAAAGCTCTTATTGCCAGCTTGATAATGATCCAGCAGTTTTTCTTTGATTTCGGGTTCTCCCGCAGCAGCTAACAGAGTCGGCATCCAGTCGAGGTGAGAGATAATTTCATTGGAGACCGAACCTGGTTCGATATGACCAGGCCAGCGCACAAAAGCAGGCACTCGGAAAGCCCCTTCCCATCCCGTATTTTTCTCACCTCGGAAAGGAGTCATCGCGCCATCGGGCCAGGTGTTCATGTGCGGACCATTATCCGTACTGTAGATAACAATCGTATTATCAGCGATACCCGCTTCATCAATGGCATCTAAAATCTGACCGACGTTTTGGTCATGGTCGATCATCGTATCATGGTAGAAAGATTGCCAGCGTCCCGCTTGTCCTAGACTTTCGGGCTTGGTATGGGTGCGGAAGTGCATGTGAGTGAAATTTGTCCACATGAAAAATGGCTCATTGCCATCGGCTTGCTGCTTCACATACTCAACAGAGCGATTGGCAATATCATCGTCAATGGTTTCCATGCGCTTGCTGGTTAACGGACCGGTATCTTCGATTTTTTGTCCCCCATCGGCTTTAGCAAAACTGTGGATGACACCGCGTGGACCATAATTTTTTTTGAAATTAGGAAACTCTTCTGCTGAGGGATAATCTGGTAGTTCGGGTTCTTCTTCTGCATTTAGGTGGTAAAGGTTGCCGTAGAATTCATCAAACCCGTGAGCCGTGGGTAAAAACTCATCCTTATCACCTAAATGATTTTTACCAAATTGAGCCGTAGCATAGCCTTGAGCTTTCAGCATTTCGGCAATCGTCGGATCTTCAGCCCGCAGACCCAAATCAGCACCGGGTAGTCCCACTTTACTCAACCCCGTGCGAAATACACTCTGTCCGGTAATAAAAGCAGAACGACCTGCCGTGCAACTTTGCTCGCCGTAATAGTCGGTGAAGGTCATCCCTTCTTCAGCGAGACGGTCAATATTTGGGGTGCGGAAGCCCATCATCCCTTTTGTAAAGGCACTGATGTCGCTTTGTCCGATATCATCTCCCCAAATGACGACAATATTGGGTGGTTTACTCGGTAGCGCGATCGCGCGACCTCCAAGGGGGAGGCTAGCAACCAATAAGAACAAGATAGTGCAGGAAAGCAGGATAACTTTTCTGAGCAAATGAGGCAACTGTTTCATAACTAAAATTTACCGTTAAACTTAAATACTTAAGTATATAAATTAATATCTAGTGTTTATAATGGAAATACTTTTGATATTAATTGTTACAATTGCTCTCTTTTTTACCAAACGTGACATTTTTGAATTCCCGTAATTAGAAAAGAATAGGTTAATTTTTAGCACACTTTTAACCGATTAAAAGTCACAAGAATAAAATGTTTTTATCTATGAATAGGAATTTTTTTGATCTCCCCCTTCCCCAATTAAGCTGTAGGTAGGATTGCTATATAGCAGTAGGTATTCAGGTTAGGACGGGGTTAGACTCTAAAATCTAGTGACAGCCTACTATTGCCTAGCGCGTAGCGCTATATATCCCAATTGAATATTACGAGAGGATCAATTTATGGAGTTACTAGAACAGTTGCGAAGTGGGCTTGAGATTCTTGTCGATTTTCTGATCTTACTTCTAGAAGGGATCTCAATTTTCTGTGTCTTAATTGGATTTATAAAAGCCTTAACTTGTTTTCCAGGATGGAATGCTGATCAAAGAAATGGACTCCCTTTTTTGAATATGCGTCTTGCTTTTGCCCGTTGGTTGGGTCTTGCTCTTGAATTTCAATTAGCAGCAGATATTCTAGCGACGACGGTTGAGCCGACTTTAAATCAATTGATTCGGTTAGGAATGATTGCTGTGATTCGGACTTTCCTCAATTATTTCCTTGAAAAAGAAACAACGGAAGGACTAAAACTGAAACGAGAAATTGATCCTAAATGAGGTTTAACTTTCACTCACTTCAGGAGGCACTTCCTGTGGTAAATGTTTGCGATAAAAGTTGACATAAATTGTACCGATGACTGCTGATAAAAGCGCGATCGCGGAGATTGTGCCAAGGATGGTGATCATGTCTTCAACATTGAGGGCAACTAAGGTTAGGGCAAGTCCAGCATTACGAGTGGAATTTGCCAGCGCGATCAAGATCCGAGTGTCAGGTTCAGGACCTCCTAAATAATGACCGATAACAATTGTCGCAGCAATAAACAACACGACTCCAATTGTGGTTATTAAACCAATTTGAGCCATTTTCGGAAGCGCAATGACTAACACAATAATGAGTACACCAATCAGCAGAAAAGAACTGATTTTATCCACTGGCTCTAATAAATCATGGGCTAAATTGGGTAACCACTCCCGAGTTGCAAGCCCTAATAAAATTGGTATTAATTGAACCGTTGCCACCTGCTTAGCAATTATCCCCACAGGGGCTGCGTTATCCGCTAAGTAAAGCGCGTTTAACAATATGATCCAAGTGGGAACCAACACAATTGCAAACAAGGATACAGTAACCTGATAACTCCCAGCTAAAGCTGAACTGGTATGTTTTTGAACCAACTTCCGATACAGCATCGGCGCACCCGGACAAATTGCCATTGCTCCAATTCCCAAACGAGCAGGTGTATCCAACGGTAACAAAGCATCAATTGCAATTGCAGCTAAGGGGACTAGAAGAAAAGAGGCAATGAGACAACGGATTAACAAGTTCGGTCGTTTCCAAAGAAGCGTTAAATTCTCAACCCCTTCCTTGAGTCCAATGGAGAGCATCAAAAGAAATAGTGTAATTTGAGCATAACTGCCGATAATCGTTTTGAGATCAATTTCCATAGCGGTTTTATCCTATTGACTGAAGATCTTGATACACTTAATTACTTGGGAAATAACAAAGTTAATTGTGCGCGCACTGTCCAATCTGCTGCATTGTCAGGATGGACAATATTCCAATAGCCTTGCAGAGAAGTATTGACTGGTTGCTTGCCAATGTTAAAAACGCGACCAAAGCCCCCTCCAATCGGAATCACCCACTGTTCCCCTTCTGCATTCCAGTTCGCTGTGAGAATAGGAGCCGATACAGCATACCATCCCCCCTCAAAGTTATAGTTAAAGAAAGGTTGCAGCGTTAAAAGACTAACCTCAGAGCGATCATCATCACCTGCGAATGACCAAACTTGGCTGATCAGACCTCCTGCAACAATGCGATCTTTAGTAACCAAGCCGACGGCTGATGCTCCTAGTGACCATTTCCCTAACCCGAGCACTGTATCTGTGGCAGTGGGAATGATCAAAGAAGGTCCTACGCCCCATGTAAAATCTCCTGTTGTTCTTGGGGTAAAAAATCCTTGGTAATTGATATCACCGAAGCCAAAGGCATCATCACTTCCTGATGTTAGTTTGGGTTGATACGCGATCGGGATAATTGTCCGATTCACTAAGTTCCAATTATCATTAATAGGTGTCGGAATAACCGGCTGAATATTCAAGATATTACTGGTTCGATCCAACTCACCTACCCCAAAGTTTGTATTATTTTGAAGGGGGACTGAAATTAGACTTGCAATTGGATTTTGAGATTGCTTTGCCAGATCCTCATAATTATTGGAAGCTGCTTCTTTTTCATTAGCTTGTGCTGTCTGAATCGTATTGATGGGAATTTTTACATTCTTCTCAAGAGGAGATTCAGGAGAAGTCACTCTTGTGGATTGGGTCTGATCTGAAATTGGAAACAACAGATCTTGAGCTTGAACACTTGCTTTTGGTAAATTTGCTTTACTATCCTCTTCGATCTGAATAATCAGAGCCAGATCATGCCAACTTTTACGATCAGCAAATTGATAATCAATCCCTTCCCTAAAAAGATCTGTAAATGGTAAAGAGTCTAATTGATATGAAATTTTTTCAATGGGTTCCAAACTAATTAAACTGCTTTCTCTCGAAAATAAAAGGCTTTTTTGTAGTTTGATATTTAACCCCTTATCCGCCATTGCAATCGGTTGCCAACAGAAATTAGCGATTAACATCACTAAAGAAACTTGAATGAAATATGTAATTCTTAATTGAAAAGCAGTAATCTGTAACTTTCCTGAAATTTCTTCCTGAATCATTCTGTTGTGTGGAAAAACTTTGTTATCCTTTCTTCATGACTGTCATTCATTTGATCATAAAAAAGTATCAATGAAAGTTCATCCTCCAACAAGGAGGAGAAAAGAAGGAGTACAGCTAGTGTTAATGATCGCGCTTTCCCTTAGATGTCTAGTACTGAAGTGGAACTCGATATGAGCGTAAGATTAATTTATAATAAAAAAGGCTTGCTATCATTTTTTAACATTCGTTGCAATCATAAATAATCTTAAAATTCAGTGACGGAAACTTAATTAGAACCATGAATAATTCTCAGTTACAACCTGATCCTGAGTCGAACCCCCCACCCTCTAAAATCTCTCGCCTTTGGAACTGGCTGAAACGTCCTTCAACGGTAATTGGTACCGGAACAGTTGTTTTGATTATAATTGGCGGTTCAATAGTTTCCTATTCTGTGATTCGTCGCCAACTCCCCACTTTTTTAGAATCTCAACTCACAAATTTTCTAGATCGCCCAGTTAATCTCGGGGAGTTAAAAACTTTCTCATTTTCTGAAATTGAAATGGGATTTTCAGAAATTCCAGCCACAGCCTCTGATCAAGATAATCTTTCTGTTCAAGCGATTAAAATTGAATATGATCTGGGTTCATTGCTAACACAGTGGAAATTACCGATTCATTTGACAATCATTAATCCTGATATCTATCTGGATCAAAATGAAGAGGGGGTTTGGTTAGAGTTAGAACCAATAGAAGAAGAACCGAAGCCACCCGAATTACCCTTTGATTTAGAAGCCAATGCAACAATTGAAGATGCAGAAATTGTCCTGCTTCCGCAAGCCTTAAATAGTCCAGTAGAAATTAATTCTCAGGTGGAAGGAGCGTTAAAGTATCCCCGAGACGGGGAAAAAGAATTAAGCTATGATATTGAAGCAAACTTTGCGGATGCGCCGATTCAAATTCAAGGAAAAACTAATTTAAATAACTTGGGAACAGAAGCTAACATCGCGATCGCGCAACTATCTTTAGTGAAACTTAGCAGTTTAGTTGCACCCTTATCTGTTCGTTTAACTCAAGGAGAATTAAATGCCAATCTCACTTTAAATATCCCCAGTTTAGAGGTGTATCAAGATAGTCAAGTTCAGGGGAATCTTGAAATTAAGCAAGTAACAGGAAACCTTGCGATCAGTGAAGATAAAAGGGCTTCTTTTGCGAGTAATATCGGATTAAATTTTCAAGATCAAGAAGTTAATTTTACCCAAGGAGATATCAAACTGGGAGAAATTGCGGTTAATTTATCAGGGAAAGCAAACTTAAAACAAGGATACGACTTAGATGTTTCGGTTTCTCCCTTTACGATTAAAAATGTTCTCGCTGTAACGCCAGATATCGAACTCCCGATTAAGACAGCAGGAGAATTTCAACTGGCTTTAAATATTTTAGGAGCAATTGATAACCCAGAATTAAAGGCAGTTTTTACTTCAACCAAACCGACAGAAATTGATCAAATTAAACTGACTAAAACCAATGTTATTCTCAATGCCACTCTCGATCAGATTATACTCGATCGCGCTGAAATTATTCCAGAAACAGGGGGAACTATTGTCGCCACAGGAAACATACAAACAGATTTAAAAGAAACATTGCAGGCGAGAAAAGCTATTAACCTTAGCATAATGCCCGTTAACTTAGACGCAAACATTGACCTTCCCCTTGATGAATTAGCTTCAATTTATACCACACTCCCAACCGAGACTCGTCTTGGTTCATTTAATAGCAAGATTCAATTCCAAGGAACAGTAGAAGACCCTGATTTTCGTGCGAACTGGCAACTCATTGATACATTTATTACAACAGTTGGTGAAATTGTCGGAGAAGGAGAAGCTACCTTTGACGGGACACAATTCTTACTTGACAATACAGGCTTTCAAACGGAATTAGGTGACATTACGATTTTTGGTCAAGGAAACTTAGAAACTAAAAATTGGGAAGCCATTATTAATAGTGATGCAGTTGCCCTTGATCCGATTATTTCGGAATTAATTGGGCAAGGAAAATTAGAAGAATCTATTACAGCCCTTAATATTGATATTAGGGCTGGGGGAAGTTTAGAGGCTACCAATATAGAAGATACCGCAGGAAAAGCGGATGTTACGGTTGCGGTAGGAGGAACAGCCATTGATTTTCAAGGAAATTTAGAACAAGGAAACTTACAAACCTTTTTTAGTGGACAACGCTTGAACTTAGTCCCTTTAATTTCTCCATTTTTCCCGCAATTGAATGTTGCTTTAGAAGTGAATCGCTTCCAAGGAGAATTAGGCGGAAATATTCGATCTCTATTCCAAGAAGAATTTAATTTAGTTACTACTTTAGAAGTATTAGCAGGACGGGTGGATACGGTTGTTGCTATTGATCAATCTTTAGTCAATTTAAACGTAAATTTAGCAAAAGGGGGTCAATTACAAACCAATTTATTCTCCGATTCTGCCTTTGCAATGACACCATTTATTCCTAACTTACCCACAGAAGTAATCTTTGAAAATGGAACCGCTACTGTCTCAGGAACGATCGCGCAACTAGCCACTCTTTTCAATACTCAAGATGTGGGAGGACTGACCGCCCAAACTAACTTAAATTTCAGCATAGCAGACGGCGCGATCGCGCTTCAGGGCAACTTACAAAATGGCATCTGGGAGGCGAATCTCTTGGTTTCCGAGGTTGAGACCACTCCCATCACCCGCCCTTACCTCGTCAACCTGACACCCGAAACAACTGCCTTTACCTTTCCCCCACTCAACGCGGATTTGGCAATTTCTGGAGAAGCCAACCCCTTACTGCAAAATGCTCCCGCTTCAATTAATCTGAATCGTGCGAATGTCGAATGGGGAAAACAATCGT
>JAVLCL010000157.1:0-7419 GCA_031580825.1 Halothece sp. Uz-M2-17 | reverse complement strand
CAACTGCGCGCGATCGGGATTGCTTATGTCAAATTTGCCCTCACTCATCCCGCCCATTATCGGGTGATGTTTGGAAATTATCGGGATGGCTGTAGCGAGTCCGCTTCCCTTGCGGAAGTGGCGGAACAATCGTTTATGGTCTTAGTCAATATCATTCAGGAAGGACAAGCTAGTGGCGTGTTTTGTGAAAGTGATTCTCTCAACTTAGCGAGAGTTGCTTGGTCTTTCGTCCATGGTCAAGCGATGTTAACCCTCGATAATCGCCTCAAAATTGAAACTGAAGAAGACTTTAATGCCTTTTTAGAATTTTCTGTGCAAATGTTGATTCAGGGGATTCAGTCGCCATAAAACATTTTGAACTGTACCGCCAAAACATGGCATGATCGTCAACAAAGCATTGACTGGAGCTTTCATCTTATGAATGGTAAAAAAATCTTAATGATTGTCGGTGACTTTGGGGAAGACTATGAAATTATGGTTCCGTTTCAGACTTTACAAACCGTGGGTCATACGGTGGATGCCATTTGTCCTGATAAAAAAACGGGCGATACGATTAAAACGGCGGTTCATGACTTTGAAGGCGATCAAACTTACTCCGAAAAACCGGGTCATAATTTTTCTTTAAATGCGAGTTTTGATGAAATTAATCCCAACGAGTACGATGCACTCGTGATTCCTGGCGGACGCGCACCAGAATATATTCGCTTAAATGAAAAAGTTTTAGAAATCACTCGCCATTTCGCAAACAATAATAAACCCATTGCGTCTATCTGTCATGGGCTGTTAGTCCTCGCTGCTGCTGGGGTGTTAAAAGGAAAACGCTGCACCGCTTATCCCGCTTGTGGTCCTGATGTAGTCCAGGCGGGAGGAGAATATGTTTCGATTCCTGCCCATGAAACAATCGTTGATGGTAATTTAGTGACAGCCCCTGCTTGGCCCGCGCATCCGCAATGGTTAAAAGCCTTTTTAGAAGTTTTGGGAACAAAAATCGAGCATTCTCAACATCCTGAATTAAGCCGTCATTAGATTTGAGTGACCTTCTATCATGAATCCACAGAGCACTGTTCGGGCTTTCTTTCGAGCAATTAAAGTTGAAAATACTTCTTCTCCTTACGATACTCTGCATCTCAAAATTTATTATCCAGGACAACTATCAGGAGACAATCAAGAGCAAAATTTAGGGGTCATTCCACCGAAATCTGAACAAGCTCCTTTTCCTATTGTCATTTTTTTCAATGGCATCAATTGTCCCCCCGATGTCTATCAGTGGCTTGCTGTTGATCTGGCAACACAAGGGTTAGTTGTCATTACTTTTGCTTGGGTGGCGGAAAACTTACCGGGAATGGTTTCACTGACTCCTGGAGTTGATATTGAGGCTTGGTCACCTGATAATTATGGCAAGAAGGCAACTGCTTCTGCGTTACCAGTACTGATGCAAGCATTAGAAAACCTACAAGCAGAAGGTTTGTTAGCAGGCTTATTAGATTTGGATCAGGTTATTTTAGGCGGTCACTCTGCAGGAGGGCGTGTTGCCATTGAAAGTGCAAGTCAAACCTTTTTCCCTCAACTTGCGGGTGCTTTTGCTTATGCTGCCCATACTGTTGGTGGCGTGAATCTCGGTTATAAACCAGGTACGATTTTGCCATTACCCGATTCTCTTCCTTTATTGTTGTTAGGAGGAACTGAGGATGGGGTGATTGCTAATAATAGTCATCAGTATGGTTTGGACTGGGAAACTGCAACAACACCGATTTTACGAACGTTTCAAGAAAGCATCTCTGGTGGACGAGGAGATAGTTATCTTGTGTTGTTTGAGGGGGCGAATCATTTTTCGATCGCGCATCCCCATGATTCTACGACTGGAACCAGTTTTTTAGATTTCCCGGCAACTCAACCCGAAACAGAAATCCGTTCTTTAATGGCACGAATCATTAGTCTGTTTATCCAAAGTCATATTATGAAAGGAGCAACGAATTTAGAAAAGAGAGAAGAATTACAAAACTTGTTGCGTTCTAACCAACCACTCCTCAAAACGGGTCAATGGAAATAACTAATGGGGGCAATCACCCACAATTTTAGAGCCAAGGTTGAGCCATGATCGCGATCGCGACCCCAAGCATCACACCAACAATCACTTGTAACGGTGTATGTCCAAGCAGTTCTTTTAGTTTTTCCTCATTAAAATTCTTGTGTTCTTGAAACAGTTCATCCACAATTTGATTGAGTAACTTAGCTTGTTTTCCCGCAGCTTGTCGGACTCCTGCTGCATCAAACATCACAATGATGGCAAACAACAGCGCGATCGCGAAATCAGTGCTGTCCCAACCTTCACGGATGCCCACGCCTGTCGCCAGAGAAGCCACCAAAGCCGAATGAGCACTGGGCATTCCACCTGTTGTAAACAACGATCGCGCATCAAATTTTCCTTCGCGGAGGAATTCAATCACTAATTTGAGTCCTTGGGCAACTAAGCAAGCAATCAGGGAAACCCAAAGTAGATGATTCTCAACGATACTGGCAAAGTTTTCCATGATTAATTCTTGCGATTAGCAATTAACTGCGCGATCGCCTGTAAGGGAATCCCAGAATCTCCATAAGGAGCAAGTTCGGCACAGGCAGCTTCGGTTAATTCATCTGCTTTTGCTTTTGAGGCTTCTAGCCCTAACAATCGAGGATAGGTTGCCTTATCCGCTTCGACATCCTTGCCTGCGGTTTTCCCCAGTTCCTCTTGGGTTGCTGTAATATCGAGAATATCATCCACAATCTGGAATGCTAAGCCAATATCATAAGCATAACGAGATAAGCGGGCTAAATCGTCCTCTGTTGCCCCCCCTAACATTGCTCCTGTTACCACACAAGCTTCTAATAAAGCTCCTGTTTTATGGGTATGAATATAGTTCAGGGTTTCTAAACTAATATCAGGATTGCCTTCTGAAGCCAAATCCACCACTTGTCCCCCGACTAAACCCGTTGCACCAACGGCATGACCCAGTTTGGCAACCACTTGTAATACGGCTGACGGTTCAACCCCTTGCGTATAAGCAGCAATATACTCAAACGCATAAGCCAGCAAACCATCTCCCGCTAAAATCGCAATATCTTCACCAAACTTTTTATGATTTGTTAATATTCCTCGCCGATAATCATCATTATCCATCGCGGGCAAATCATCATGAATGAGTGACATGGTGTGAATCATCTCTAAAGCGCAAGCCGTGGGCATCGCCATTTCAATGCTTCCCCCCACTAACTCACAAGTGGCTAAACATAAAATCGGACGTAATCGTTTCCCACCGGCTAAAAGCGAATAGCGCATCGCTTCGTAGATCTCAGGCGGTTCGCCTACAGGCAATGATTGATCTAATGCTTTTTCCACAATTGCTTTTCGGGCTTGGAGGTAGCTATCAAGATCAAAGGCGAGAGTTTGCTTAAAAGATTGATCAGTCATTCTCATGGTTTGGGGTTTGGTGAAAGATAGTTCTCAGATTGCAATTCGATTGTCTATTTTACGGGTCAAAGGGGAACAATTTACAGAAAACGTTCTTCAAAACTCTTGACTGTATTTGCTAAAAGCATTGTCACTGTCATCGGACCAATACCACCAGGAACAGGAGTCAAGTAACTGGCGACATTAGCAACAGCATTATGATCAACATCGCCAATGAGACGATTCTTCCCTGTTTCATCTTGAATGCGATTAATTCCCACATCAATGACGATCGCGCCCGATTTAACCATATCCGCAGTGATAAAATTGGGTTGACCGACAGCGACACATAAAATATCCGCCTCTTGACTTAACGCCCGTAAATCTTCTTCTGGCGTTTCTCCATGAGCAATGGTCACTGTGGCATTGGCTTCTAAGAGCATCAAGGCTAAAGGTTTCCCTACTAAAATACTCCGTCCAATCACCAGTGCTTTTTTACCGGTGGGGGAAATATTGTAGGTTTCCAGTAAGCGCATGACACCAGCAGGAGTACAACTTCTTAATCCTTTTTCTCCTCGCACTAAACTGCCTAAATTCGTCGGATGTAAGCCATCCACATCTTTATCAGGAGCAATTTTGTAAAGCGCTTGAATTGCATCTAAATGTTCAGGAAGTGGCAGTTGCACCAAAATGCCATCCACTCGTGGATCTTGATTCAGTTCGAGAATTTTTGCTTCAAGTTCGGCTTGAGTTGTGCTAACTGGAAAATGTTTCCCAAAAGAAGTGATCCCGAGTTTTTCACAGGCTCGTTCCTTATTGCGGACATAAACGCCACTAGCGGGATCATCTCCGACCATAATTACAGCTAAGCCAGGAGAGCGTCCCACTTGAGCTTGGAGTTTTTCCACACGCTGTTTGAGTTCCCCTTGAATTTGTTGAGCAAGGGCTTTTCCGTCTAATCGCTGCGCCATTTGAGAGGTCATTGCTAAATTGAATCAAAATGAGAGGACACTCTATGATAGTTTCTCAGATTTTGTGCTGTTTTCAACGCTCCTAATTTCTCCACCCCCAAAAAAAACTGTAACCCCCGTGACCAGTAAGCTAAAGATCATCATCAGCTTGCGATTGTTCCTGAGCTTGAGGTTGCAACCGTTTAAAGAACATCATCGTTAAAGAACCAATTTCGTGAATATCAAAAAGCTCCCACCCTTCTTTTCCTAGGCGATTTAAAGCCTCTTGTAGTTGGCGAGCCGGATGGTTAGAAGAGCCTTGTCCACTGTAAATATCTGGAAATTCCTGTTTTAAAAACTCAGGGCTAAATGTTCCTTTAGTTGCCGAACTGGCTGCTTCGACATTCGAGGCTTCCGTGTTTTTAACATTAAGATGAATGACTTTATATTCCCAGACTGGGGTGTTGTCTTGTGGCTGATCCATTTTTAGCCTCCTCTTTACCGGTTCTATTGTAGTCGTAGTCCATTTAAGCTCAACTTTTTCTCAATCATTGCCAATCTCGAAAATCCAACGACATACAGCTTAAAATTCCCATTCATATCTTTGAGTGCATTCTAATTTTTATAATCAAGAGATCGAAAAAGCATTAGTCATTTTGCCACCGTGCAAGATCACCAATCTTAAAAATTCCGCCGGTAATCACTTGAGCGCAAACGCCACCGCGCCAATTGTCATATAAAGCTGCTTTTAAGCCTAACTGCACCTCATCCATTCGTTCGCAGGGTTTTGCTTCATTAAAAATCCGGATTCGACACTCCCCCAACTGTAAGATTTGTTTGCGACGATTCGCCAAATCAAGCCCCCGCACCATTATATTTGCCCGTCTTGCTGCAGGATCAATGGCAACACCCAATTCTGCGATCACTTGCTCCCAAACCGTAGCATCAATGATGATAACTTGTCGCCGTCCTCCTTGATCGGCATTTCCCACCAGTCCTTTTTGGGCAACCATTTCTGCTTGTTCTACAGCATCCATGGGACCCCGTTTAAATCGTTTAATCCAAATCGCTTCCACCCGTCCTTGTGTCATGTTCTGTTTTGTCATATTCAAGAGAATGTTTTTACTTTATTCTCCTGATCATGAAACAGATCGGAAACATTAACCAACCGGTAGATTAGCTGTTTTGACGGTTGTTAATCAAACGACTAAACTAAAGGCTTTAGCCCTTCTAGATAATGGGATGTAGCGTGATGAAACCAGCAATTACCGGAACCTTTCTTGATGAAATTACCCATGATATTCCGTCTCAAAATTGGCGCGATCGCGCTTGGGAGAAAGACTTTGTAGCAATGCAACAGGTGGGAATTGATACCGTCATCTTAATCCGTGCTGGCTATAAAGAGCAAGCGGTATTTCCCTCAAAGACGTTACAAGATCGGGTGGGTATTCTTCCGGTTTATACAGATTTAGTTGAATTATTCTTGACGCTTGCCAACCGTTATGGAATGACTTTTTATTTTGGGACGTATGATTCTGGGAATTATTGGCTAAACGGAGATTATCGAACCGAAACCGATATCAACAAAGCCTTCTGTGAAGAGTTTATTGAGCGTTACGGACATCATTCTGCCTTTGGCGGTTGGTATATCAGCCATGAAATTAATACTTACAATGACGGCATGATGCACGTTTATGAAGACCTTTCTCATCATCTGAAGCAACTGCGAGACGTTCCTATTTTAATCTCACCTTATATCAAAGGCATTAAACAGTTTGGTCATCGAGCGATTTCTTTAGATCAACATATTCACGAATGGGAATCGGTTTTTGCTCGCTTACAGGGCATTGTGGATATTGTCGCCTTTCAGGATGGCAATGTGGCGTATCGAGATTTACCCGAATATTTACAAGCCAACTGCAAACTTGCTAGCAAATATGGGTTAACTTCATGGAGTAATGTTGAAAGTTTTGATCGCGATGTCGCCCTCAAGTTCCCGCCTCTCGACTTTCGCAAGCTGCGTTACAAAATTGAACAAGCCGAAGCTGCTGCCGTTGATAAACTGATTACCTTCGAGTTTTCTCATTTTATGAGTCCTAACTCCATTTACCCCTCTGCACACAATCTACACCAGCAGTATTGGGAGTGGATTAACAATCGAGAGAGTTGAGGTGACCAGTGATCAGTCTTTACTATTGCCCGTTGTCTATTGACTTTTGCCTGGCTAAACCGATAATTAGACTTTTTCAGCAAGCCCTAACTAATGACCAATACCTGTCTTAGGTTAGAAAAATTAATGTTTTCCCTGTAACTTTTTCGTTACTATCCTTAAAATAAAGTAAACAAGTGTAAAGTTTTTGAGCTTGTTTGTAATTATTTAAGAAATGTCGCAATTAAACAGATATATAAAAATGCCGAATTTTTCCTTCCGTCGCTTCCTAATCCTCGTTATTAGCTGTTGCTTTGGTTTAACTGCATGGTTAAGCCATCCCTTACAAGCCCAAGCCTATGATGATCCCTCTTTACTCCCGCAAGAAGAAACGCCGATTATTGATTTGGCGAATTTCTTGCCCAAGTTACAAGAAGAATCGTTAATTGAAGAAATTGAGGAATTTGAAGCGGAAACCGGTTGGAAACTCCGTATTTTAACGCAATATGACCAAACTCCCGGTCGCGCTGTTAAAAACTACTGGGGATTAAATGATCAAAGTGTCTTACTCGTTGCTGATGCTCGCGGGGGAAATCTTCTAGCATTTAATGTGGGAGATGATGTTTATGATGTCCTTCCTCGCACTTTTTGGGTGGAACTGCAAACCCGTTTCGGAAATATGTACTATGTGCGGGAAAATGGTGAAAACAACGCGATCGCGCAATCTTTAGATACGGTCAAAGGCTGCTTAGCAAAAGGCGGTTGTAACGTCGTTCCAGGTTTACCGCGAGAACAATGGATTCTCACTCTCATTACTTCTGTTGTTGGTGGAGTTGTCTTTGGTTTAGCAGCACGCCCCCGCAAAGAAGATCAAGTGATTGCTTGGCAATGGG
>JAVLCL010000156.1:0-7442 GCA_031580825.1 Halothece sp. Uz-M2-17 | reverse complement strand
CTATTGTTGCTTCGACATCATGAAAAAAATCTTGTGGGTGGGTTTAATTGCGCTGACACTTTCGGGGTGTGGTTTTTCCGCAGAGAAAACAGTAAATACGGGGGTTGACACGCTAAACGAAGCAATCCGTAAACTAGAAAGTAATTCCAATCGCTGGCAAGAGGTTCTCAAAGATACACAAAATACACTGATTACAGAAGGTCAATCGACATTAGCCAATGAAGTCTCTAGTGTGATTTCTCGGGCGACGAGTGATGTGGGAATGGAAGCGAAATGTTCAGTCGATTTTCTGCGCGATCGCGCCAGAGAAGATTTAATCCGCTTACGGGCAACAATTACCAAAGAAACTCTTGATTTAACCCCTGTTTTTTGTAATCCCACACCAAACGCCGTTGATCTCAATCTTCCGCCGAATCGTCGTCCTCTCGTTGAAATCGCAGGATACAACTTAACCCGAGATGCGATTGATGTCTTTCTCGAAGATACGCAAGGTCGTAAGTTAGAGGTCAGTGATAGTCTGGATAACCCCAGTCAGTATTTATTGACAGTCACGTTAGATCGCATTCCCTTAAATGAAGAAAGTAAACGCTTAATTTTTGAACTGGCGAATGGCGAACAACAAACCGTAGGCATTATTCAGGCTTATAAACCCCCAAAAATAGAATATCGCACCAGTCGGATTCGTATTACAGGTACGATCAATCTAAATGATAAGGAATGGATATCCGATGAAAACAGAAGCATTTCGATCAATACTTATGTTGATGTTCCTAGTAGTCGCAACACTCCCTATTCTTGGGATGGCTGTGTTGGCGATGAAGTCCATGGCTACTTAAACGTGAAGATGCAACTTAATCCCAATACCGGTGTTGTTTCCGGTCAAGGATTAGGACAGTATTATGAAGGAACGAAATGTGGTCGTACCCAACTCCATGGTGAAGAAACATTTGATTTTAGTCTTCCCGTAAATAAAAACCATCTATTCCAAAGGACTCTTACCGATAACGATGGTGGGGTTACTTATAACCTCAGTTTTGAGCATATCTCGGCACAGACTCAATGCGTCGAAAACTGTTTATAATTGCTATCACTGTGACTGAGACGCATTTAGTTTAATTATATTTCTTAACTATAGCAATCAGCAATGATTCATGAGAAATTGTTGGGGCAAGTTGCCTAGGGCAAATTGCCTTAAACCAGAATTGCTCTCTTACAACTGATTCCTGACTGCTATGTAAAGAAAGGAAAGCAAGTAACTAGAACTTTCTTTCTCTCTAAAGATGAAAGAAACAGCTAACATCTCTTAAAATAAAAAAGTAATTAGGTATTTTTATTCAGTAATTATGTTAACTTCAACTAATTTTAGCGGTTTATTTAATCAACGCTTCTTCAATAATTTTGTTCCCCTTCCTGCCAGTAGTCCCCTCATTCTAGGTTTAAAAACCCCTAACTTTGAACTTCCTGATATTACGAACGACCAACAAATTAAACTCAACGACTATCGCGATCAAAAACCAGTAATTCTCGCCTTTACACGCATCTTTACTGAAAAGCAATATTGTCCCCTTTGTTACCCTCATATTATTGAATTAAACCGACGCTATGAAGAATTTACAGAGCGAGGAATTGAAGTTTTAATGATTACTAGTACGGATGTTGCACAAAGCAAGCAAGTGGTTCAAGACTTAGGAATGAAGTTACCCTTATTGAGTAATCCCACTTGCAGTGTCTTCCGGAAATATGGGGTTGGTCAGGCTTTAGGCGCACCCTTACCCGCCCAATTTATGTTAGATCAAGAAGGAACATTACGCTATAAACATCTGTTTTCTTTCCTTGATCCCAATGCAAGTGTTGATGAATTATTATCCGTTTTTCCTGCTGAAGAAAAAACACCAGTATAGCAATACAAATTCAGGTTAGGACATTCCAAAATGTTGAAACTCACCTATACCTTACTATTGCCTATTGCCTGTTGCCTAGCGCGTAGCGCTATAACCACTCAAAGTGAAGAAACTTCTTAATAAGAATGGCGTGATGTGGCGAAGCGGGTCGCTCGTTGGGCATTGCGCGTTCTAATTCTCTTAATTATGGGTATGATCTTGCTCAGTGGGACGAATTGAATCAGGAGACACTTTCACTTTTTCAATTAAAGCCTGTGCTTGTTCATATGTATTGAGATCGCCCTGTTGTTTAGCAAGATTTGCTCCCTTTTCAAAATCCGCGATCGCGCTTTCAATTTCTCCTAATTCAACCTTGACATAACCGCGATTAAAATACAACAAAGCATACTCCGAATCAATTGCCATTGCTTGATTATAATCCGCCAGTGCCTTCTGATAATGTCCTAAACGATAATGCATGGTTCCCCGAAAATTATAAGCATCCACATTATCGGAATCCAGTTTAATCACTTGATTAAAATCTTGGATTGCTTTTTGGTACTCTTCTAAATGATTAAAGGCTAATCCTCGCTGTAAATAAGGTTGGGGATCATCAGGATTTTTGTCAATAGCTTCATTGAGAATTCTCATCACTTCTGGATTAACATGAGCAAGGAGAATTTCTGAGTTTTGATGAGCAGTTTTTTTCTGTTCAAAGGCAAAACTTGGGGATGCAGAAAATAAAATCAATCCTAATCCTAACCCTAAACTTTTTAGCCTCATGTCATCATTTCCTTTCGTTTTTCAAGTTTAAAATTTAACCGATCCTGCGGACATAATGCAGAAATCATGACCCATTCTAGCTCTTGATCAGCCAGTCATTCCTACTGATCTTGGTTGACTAAATGAATTATAAATAGTTTCATTTAAAGATTTCAGATCGCAATCTTGGATTATCTCAATCGAGTTTCAAGGGAGGAAATTGGACAAAGCGAAAGCAAACGCTGCTATCTAGTAAGAATTCCTACGCTGAGAAGCTAACTTGATCTCTAGCGTAGGTTAAGACAGAAAAATGGGTTTCTAGAAGTCATCCCGTTCAGGGCTAGGAACAAAGCCACCATTACCATTATTCCGGAAGAACTTACCTGCCGAATCATTCTGATAAACACAATTAACCTCAGGAGAATTTTCCAGTTTCCCCGTAAAGGCAAAGGTATTCATCCGGTTTTTACAATCTCGCACTTGTTCTCTGCTGACTAAATTTTGATCTTCTAAAATTGACCAGTTGGTTCGACGCATCACACAACCGGGTTCCATTCTCGGTTGGGTCACATAAACACTAAAAGGGCTTAAACTCATATAAACGCGCATATCAGTGACCACAGCACTTGCCCCATATTGCGCACAAAACTCAGGGTTGGGAACACTGCGATCAATCGCCACCGTCGAAGTGACGTTTTCAGAATTGAGATTGGTTGCAGAACTAAATGTCATCCCCAAACCAATGCCAATAATGAATACCGCGCCAATAATTGCCCAGTAAGTTGCATTGAAGGGAGATTGAGAAGATCCCGAACTGCGAGGAGATTCGTCATAATAGCGACTGGAGGTGGTTGTGCTTCTGCGTGTTTTTCGCGCCATGTTTGTCGTTAGCTAGGATAAATAGGTGTGAGAAATGTTATTTCCATTTTAATAACAATGACCAACGGTCTCCGGAGCTTTAGTGAGGACAGGCGCCTTCCTCAACGGAAGGCGTAATCTCTGACGACAAGATTTGTTTTCTCCATCGACTGACGTACAAAGATACACACAGATATCAGGAAGATAGCAGGTCAAGCAGTCTGATAAAATAAATCCGCACTGACTCTTGTTTCATCCGGTCATTCCTTATGCCTCCGATTCAAAGCCCTTCTCATTTGTCGCTACAAGACTTTTTAAAATATCCAGAAATTCAACCTGCACGGGAATATATTGCAGGGAAACTCTACCAAAAGCCTCGTCTGAAAGGAAAGCAAGAACGGGTTTTGAATCGCCTGTTGGATCAGATTAATCAAACCGGAAAGCGACAAAAAACAGCAGTTGGCTTTACGGATTTACGCTGTACGTTTGAAAATTATTCGATTGTTCCTGATATTAGTGTCTTTAATTGGAATAATTTACCGGTTGATAAAAATGGTCACTTAGTGCGCGATCGCGCTTTCATTCCGAATTGGATTATTGAGTTTTCCTCACCTGAAGACAACTCAACCCGCATCATGAATAATATTTTACTCTGCTTAAAAAAAGGATCACAAATGGGGTGGTTAGTGGATGTTCACGAACAAAAAGTTATGACCTTTCCCAAAGGGGAACAACCGGATCTTAAAGAAAAGGATGATTCTCTACCGATTCCAGCTGGTTTAAGAACCCTCAGCCTTTCTGTTTCTGACCTCTTTAATAATTTCTCTCTCTCTCGTCGGGGATATTTTTAAATCAGTCATTCCCTGTGTTGTATCAAGAAAGAAATATAACCTTTAATGTCGGTCATGCCTTTTATCGTCCTGCTACTGTCGTGGTGAGGGATTTAGGCGTTCTCGCTGCAACAGTTCAACGACAACAAACGGGTCGCTTGCGGGTGCTGGATGCTATGTCAGGATGTGGCATCAGAGCCTTACGTTACGTCTTAGAAGCGGGTGCAGATAGAGTTTGGGTTAATGAAGCCAACAGCGAGGTTCAAGCTATTCTCAAGGCAAATTTAGAGCAATACCTACAACCATCAAAATATCAAATTACCCATACCGATGCGAATCGGATCTTTTTTAATTGTTATAACCGTTCTGATTTTTATGATTTTATCGATCTTGATGCCTTTGGTGCGCTCAATCCCTATCTTGCTACGATCTTGTGGGGAACTAAACTGGGAGGCTTAGTCTATCTCACCAGTACCGATGGACGGTCGGTGACGGGAAATGCTCCAGAGAATAGTTTAAAGTATTATGGGGCTTATGCTCGCTCTCATCCTGCTGCCCATGAACAAGGGTTACGGATGATTATGGGAAATCTCCAGCAGCAAGCAGCGAGTCAGGGAAGAGGAGTCAAGCCTGTTTTTGCTTACTTCACTGGCGAAACTTATCGGGTGATGATGCGGTTTGTGTCAAAATCTCAACTGACGACAGAAAATTATGCTTGGTTAGGCTATTGTCATCACTGTGGGCATTATCAAACGGTGCGCTGGCGAAAGTTAGGAAAAGCCTTGTGTCCCGAAGATGGCGAACGATTAGTTATTAGTGGTCCCATGTGGTTGGGTGAACTTCACGATCGCGCGACTTTAAAATCAATGATATCTCTTGCAGATGCTTGGGGGTGGACGGAACGGGTGCGGTTACTCCAAATTATGCAACAGGAAGCAGATGTCGTCCCTTACTTTTACTCGCTACAAAAAATTGGACAAGTGGGACAATTAGATTTACCACCGCGCGATCGGCTCATTGCAACGCTACAACAACAAGGTTATCGTGCCTGTGCCACTCATATCAATCCTCAAGCGATAAAAACAGATGCAACTTTCAACACCTGTGTTGTACTTGCAAAAATGCTCAGTCATTAATCAAGTCTCACTCATCTTTCAGGAAAAACTCATCTCTTCCCGATTTAATATAATTGTCATTAGTTATTTGTTATTTGTTCTTCGTTCTTGGAGGAACATTGCAAACATTTACTGATTGAAGATAAGGAGATCAAATTGGTCACAGCTAATCTCAAAAATAATAATATTATTACTCCGTTTTCAGAAAAAATCGAAAGTTCTCTTACCAAAAATAAAATTAGCGTTTTACAAATCAATTTAGGACGAAAATGTAACTTAGCTTGTACCCATTGTCATGTGGAAGCCAGTCCAAAACGAACCGAAGAACTGTCCCCAGAAGTCTGCAATCAAATTATCGAAATCATTAATCGCTTTCCTCAGATTGAAACAGTTGATTTAACCGGGGGCGCGCCAGAAATGAATTATGGCTTTCGTCCCATTGTGGAAGCAGCACGCAGTCAAAATAAGGAAGTCATTGTCCGTTCTAATTTAACGATTTATTTTGAACAAGGGTATGAAGATTTACCAGAATATTGTGCGAAACATAAAACTCGAATTGTTGCTTCTTTACCCTGTTATTTAGAAGATAATGTGGATAAACAACGGGGGGCTGGGGTTTATAATAATTCCGTGAAAGCCTTGCAATGGCTCAATCAACTTGGTTATGGTCAAGATCCCAATTTAATCCTTGATTTAGTGTATAATCCTCCTGTACCGATTCGGGAAGAACAATTTAGTTTACCGCCCCAACAAGAAAAACTAGAACAAGATTATAAGCGTTATTTAAACGAGCATTTCGGGATTCAATTTAATAATCTATTTACGATTACCAATCTCCCTATTGGACGTATTAAAGACTTTTTGTACCGTTACCAATTGCATCATTCTTATCTCAAATTTTTAGAAGAAAACTATAATCCAGAAACCCTTCCGAGTGTTATGTGTCGGAATGAACTTTCTGTGGATCATCTCGGAAATATTTACGATTGCGATTTTAATCAGATGGAAAATGTTCCTGCAAAAACAGTAACGGGGGAAAATATAACCCTTAAAACCCTATTAGATTTAAATAATCTCGATCTTATTCAAACCATTCAAACTCGCCCTTACTGTTATGGTTGCACCGCAGGAAGTGGTTCAAGTTGTGGAGGGGCATTACTATCTTAAGCACTCTCATTTAAGGAGTTACGATGAACTCAAAACTAAAATATCTAGGAATTGTTGTGATTATTGCTGCTTTAATTGCTTCCACCCGTTTTATTGATCTTCAAGGGATTTTAACCAGTGCTTTAGAATGGATTGATAGTCTGGGTCCTGCTGCTGCCATTGTCTTTATTGGAATTTATATTATTGCTGCGGTTTTATTTTTTCCAGCCTCTATTTTAACCCTTGGTGCTGGGGTTGTTTTCGGCGTTGTTCAAGGATCAATTTTTGTTTTTATTGGGGCGACAGTTGGTGCAACCTTAGCCTTTTTAGTGGGAAGATATTTCGCCAGAGGTTGGGTCGAAAAACGAATTGAAGGGAATCCTAAATTCAAAGCAATTGACCAAGCTGTTGCCGAAGAAGGCATGAAAATTGTTCTTTTAACGCGCTTATCTCCGATTTTTCCATTTAACTTACTCAACTATGCTTATGGTTTAACGAAAGTAACCTTGAGAGATTATGTCATTGGCACTTTAGGCATTTTACCGGGAACCATTATGTATGTTTATGTTGGTTCTTTAGCCAAGAATTTAGCAACCTTAGCCTCAGAAAATGTGGAAACTCCTTCTGGAGTACAATGGGCGATTCGGATTCTAATCTTTATTACCATTGTTGGCGTGACGTTCTATATTACAAAAATTGCTCGCAAAGCCTTAAACCAAAAAGTAGAAACTGAAACCAATCCTTCGGTTGAGTAAGCATATTGCATAAATTATAACTAAAAGGTTGCCATAGATAGGAAATGGGCAAAAAAAATCAAAAACTTTATAAGCAGTTACCTCAGTTTTTTAAGT
>JAVLCL010000155.1:6547-7454 GCA_031580825.1 Halothece sp. Uz-M2-17 | reverse complement strand
GCTTTAGATGATATTATCTCAACGGCGCTACGGAAGGGAATCCAAAAAAGTGAGATTGAACAAGTATTTCTCACAGGGGGAAGTTCCCTGATTCCTGCGGTACAACAGTTGGTGGTCTCCTTTTTTGGACGGAAGCGAGTCCACTTTTCCAACCCTTTTGAAGCGGTATCTCATGGGGCGTTACGGGCTGCGCGTTTACATTCAGTTGATGATTATTTACGCCACAGTTACGCGATCCGTCTCTGGGAACCTGCTTTGCAACAGTATCAGTATCATCCTCTGTTTGAAAAAGGAACCGCTTACCCCTGTGCAGGAGAACCCTTTACCTTACAAGTGGCGGTGGATGGACAACGGGAGATTGAGTTAGATATTGGGGAACTCGCGGATGTTTCACAAGTGGGAGAAGTCAGTTATGATGCCCAAGGGCGGATGACCACAGGAACAGTGAATCGGGAAACACGGTTTAGTTCTTTGGGAGAGGAAGCGAAAGTCTGTATCGCCCATTTAGATCCACCAGGGAAAGTGGGGCGCGATCGCGTTACGGTAAAGTTTGCGGTGAATGAACAACGAGTATTAGTGGGAACCGTTACCGATTTGTTAACCCAAAGGGTATTAGTGGATGACACGGAAGTTATAAAATTAACTTAGTTCTGAATCGACTATAAGAGTTTTCACTTTCATGAGGGACATTCTCAATTTTTGTTCTTTTTTATTCTGTTCGAGGCAATCCCCCTTCAGGGACTGGTCACTGGTCACTGGTCACTGATAACTGATAACTCCCCTTTTCTTCTACTGGCTAACGGTAGATTTAACGCGGGCTTCTTTAGCGATGGGAATCGTAAAGTGAAACTGTGTCCCTTGGTTTTTACCTGTCGATTCTGCCCAAATCTCTCCGCCCCATTTTTCG